>CAMWQF010000010.1 GCA_947176285.1 uncultured Porphyromonadaceae bacterium | reverse complement strand
TAATTGTGAAAACTCTACATTTTTATGAGGGAATAAATATGATATCTCTACATTTTAATTGGTGTATTTAGTTAAATACTACGATATGTCCAAATTTTTCAGTAATTTTGCAGTCATGAAACAATCAGACAATAGGAGTGATGTGCGCACGGCGCATTTGGCTCTTCTTCTTGCTAACATAGGATGGGGTGTGATTGCTCCGGTGTCGAAGATGGTGCTTCTTTCCGGTGCCATCACGTCACTTGCACTCTCAGGCATACGCATTACCGGGGGTGCGTTGCTTTTTCTTCTCTTCACATGGATATTGCCCAAATCTTTTGAGACTCGCCAGCGTATCGACCTAAAGGATGTATGGAAACTGATACTCTGCGCTACCTTGATAATTAGTGCCAATCAAGGGCTATACATAATTGGGGTTGGCCTGACTGATCCCGTAGATTCCGCGGTGATGTGCTCGCTGACACCTGTCCTGACGATGCTATTGGCAGCGATCTTCCTTCATTTTAAGATGACTTGGCTGAAAGTGGGAGGTGTGCTTATGGGACTTGCTGGGGTACTAATTCTCGTGTCAGGTACGTCTGAGAGTGAAATTGCTGTCAATCCGTTATTGGGCAATCTTTTATGCTTGGGCGCACAACTTTGCGCTGCCATATATTATGTTGGTTTTGAGGGTATCATCAAGAAGTATTCCCCCTACGTGCTGATGAAATGGATGTTTTATATATCGGTACTGACATATGTTCCATTCTGTCTTCCCGATATGCTGAAAGTGGATTTCACGGCTTTGCCGTGGGAGATTTGGGCTGGTTTGGCGTTTATTATCACCATTCCCACATTCTTCGGTTATCTGATGATACCGTTAGCACAACGTAGTTTAAAGCCTACTGTGGTCAGCGCCTACAGTTATCTTCAGCCTGTGTTCGCGGCTGTTGTCGCTGTCTTGATGTCTGTTGGTGATTTCGGATGGACCAAAGTTGCCGCAACAGCCTTGATCTTTATTGGAATCTACTTTGTGAACAGCTCATCTAATCACTGAGTTTTTTTCAGAACTTAAAAAAATAAAAACTTATCAAAAAACAATAGAAACTCAATTATCATGACTCTAACATCATATAAAAAATATAGGGTATTTGCAATAGCCATTCTGGCAAGTGCCGCTTTTAATGTTTTTGCTGCGCGTCCTATAGACACTCTGCGGCGCAGTGACATGGAGTTCCTGACTTCTTCAGAGGCGTCGAGAATCGGAGAACAGGTATTGGCATATCAACGGATTACGGGAGGTTGGCCAAAGAATATCGATATGTGCCGTCCTCATACCCCGGAGGAGATGGAGGCGGTGCGCTCAGAACGCGACAGAACCGATGACTCTACTACCGATAATTTTGCAACCACTACACAATTGACATTCGTAGCCAATATGTTTCAGGCTACGCATGACAGAAAATATCGAGATGCCTTCAATGCCGGCATTGATTATCTGCTTTCAGGTCAGTATGACAATGGTGGATGGCCTCAATTTTGGCCTAACCCGGAGGGATATCAGGTGCACATCACTTTCAACGACGGTGCTATGGTGAACACTCTAAATCTGCTTCGCGACATAGCCGAGCAAATATATCCATATGATGACAACCTTGTTGATGAAAGTATCCGAAGCCGCGCCCGGACGGCATTCTACAAAGGAATCAATTGCATATTAGCCACTCAGATACGTGTGGATGGAGAGCCGACGGTTTGGTGCCAGCAACATGACCGAGAAACGTATGCCCCGACTCCGGCGCGCTCATATGAATTACCCTCATTTTGTTCTCAAGAAAGTGTTCAGATAGTGAGACTGCTTATGCAGTTGCCGGATCCTGACGATCATATAAAAGCAGCGGTTCATGGTGCAATGAAATGGTTTGATGCTAATAAACTTATTGGATTCAGGCTTGAGCGCACCGGACAGCCAAAGACTCCTGAAGCAGACGCGCGACTCGTAGCGGATGAGAAAGCCGGACCTATTTGGGGACGCTTCTATGATCTTGAAAATTGCGAGATTTTTGTTTGTGACCGCGACGGCATTCCCCGGAAGAGCCTTGAGGAGATAGGGCAGGAGCGGCGTACGGGCTACAGTTGGTATAACAGTTATCCCGCAGAATTATATAGTGTCTACGATGAATGGGCTGATCGCTATGATCCCGCAGGAAAAGTCGAAATTCATCTAGTGCACTAAAGAATAAAAGTTCCATTCTTTATAAGACAGGACATCATGGACAAGTCGGTTTTGCATGCGGATGTTGCATATGTCGTGATTATGTGTTAACTTTGCGAAGTGCTATAATTAACTTCTGAAAACAAATTGCTTATGATAAGAAATACTACTATTGCTGCACTTATTATCCTCTCGGGAGGATCCGTTTGTGCTCAGGATATAGAGACTGCTGATGAAGCTGTGGCTAATATGCGCCTGGGCTGGAACCTCGGCAATACCCTCGACAGCCATTCCGTAGATCTCGACAACATGTGGATCGAGAAATGGAGCCAGCGTAAAACCTCTGACTATGAGACTGCTTGGGGACAGCCCGTGACAAAACCGGAACTATTTAAACTTTTCAAGAATGCAGGATTCAATGCTATAAGAGTGCCTGTGACATGGTATCCGCATATGGAAGCAAAGTTTGACGGAGGTCTCTTGTGGGATCCGGAAAAGGATCCTATAGGCACTAAGATACAGCCTCAATGGATGAAACGTGTTCATGAGATAGTAGACTACGTAATCAGCCAAGACATGTATTGTATTCTGAATATACATCATGATACGGGTGCTGAATCCACAGCATGGCTTGTGGCTGACGAAAAGGTATATGAGGAGCAGAAAGATCGATTCGAGGCGATATGGACACAGATAGCAGAGGAGTTTAAGGATTATGACGGCCGGCTTCTTTTCGAAGGCTACAACGAGATGCTCGATCCTTATGATTCCTGGTGCTTCTCATCGTTTGGTGCCCCGGGCAACTACGATAATAAGGTTGCCGATTCAGCCTATAAAGCGATCAACAGTTATGCACAGAGTTTCGTGAATGCGGTGCGTGCTACCGGAGGCAATAATGCAGAACGAAATCTGATCGTAAGCACATACGGTGCATGCTGTGGCGAAGGAAATTGGAACCCCCATCTTCAAGATCCGCTTAGAAGGATGATGTTGCCAAAAGACGAGACTAAAAATCATATTATTTTTGAAGTCCATGGTTATCCCAATATAGGGAGTGGACTTAATAATGCAAAAAACAGTGTCAAGAATATGATGGACGCCATTAAGACATATCTTGCTCCTAAAGGTGCTCCTGTAATATTCGGAGAATGGGGCACGAGCAATGGAGATGACTACAAGAACCGAAGGTCGGATGTGCTTGGTTTTGCGCGTGATTTTGTGGAGCAGGCAAAAAGCAACGGTTTCGGTACATTCTATTGGATGGGTCTTTCAGACGGGGATTCCAGAAGTGTACCCGAGTTTAATCAGAAAGATCTTGTTGAGGCAATTGTGAAAGGATATTACGGAGATGGAGGCTACAACGCAGTCAAGATCAATGAGTCGGATTCTCCGAAAGAGACTGAATATTATGATCTATTCGGCAACCGTAGGGAGATACCTGTATCAGGCATCAATATTGTGCGCATGAGTGACGGCACCACCAAAAAGATATTGAAACACTAACTACACAAGAAGAGGAAATAATTCTCAATTAAACTTAGTATGCACCAGATAATTAACCATATTACTGATGATGACCTGTATAAGTTCACGATGTGCTGTGCGGTCATAGACAACTATCCGCGCACTCAAGTTCGATATAGATTTATCGACAGAAACAACACTATCTATCCTTCAGGATTTGCAGAAGAACTTATTGCTCAGATAAAATATCTTGAAAATCTTGTGATTACTGATGAAGAAGTGGCTTTCATGCGTCGTAAGTGTTACTATATCCCCGATTGGTTTTATACTTTCCTTAAAGGGTTCCGCTACGACAGCCGATGGGTGAAAGTGGAGCAAGACGATGCCGGACATCTTTCTGTGGAATTCGAGGGGAATTGGAGCGATACCATAATGCTTGAAGTCAAGGTGCTTGCCATTATTTCAGAACTTTATTACATGATGACGGGACAGACCTGCAAACTTGACTATGATGAATATTATAAAAAATCATATTGTAAAGCGGAAAGGCTGATTAAAGCCGGATGTTCTTTCAGTGACTTCGGTACCAGGCGAAGGGCTTCGTTTGAGGCACAGGAGACAGTTGTTAAAGCAATGTCAGACTGTCAGAAAGAATCTGATGGTCCCGGCAAGTTTGTCGGAACGAGCAATGTCTATCTTGCAATGAAATATGACCTTATGCCTATCGGCACCTTGGCACATGAACTGATCAGCGCAATTGCCGGAATGTATGGTCCGCAAATGGCTAATCATCTTGCCATGAAAGCGTGGGCCCATACTTATCGAGGAGCCCTTGGCACATTCCTTTATGACACTTATGGCTGGCGAATTTTCAGTCTTAATTTCTCGGAAGATTACGCCAACATGTTTAAGGGTCTGAGAGTAGACAGCGGTGAGAATCATCAGCAGCTTGATCTAATAGTGGAGAAATATCGTTCGCTCAATATCGATCCCGCTTCTAAGCAAGTGGTATTCAGCAATGGTCTTAATGTAGACGAAGCAATCCAACTTCAGAGATATGCAGAGAGAAAGTGCATACCATCATTTGGAATTGGAACTCATTTCACGAATGATTTTCAGGATGTCACGCCAATGAATATAGTGATAAAACTCCTTGCTGTGAAAATTACTGAATCCTGGCCCTTCTTCTGCGACACTTGCAAACTTAGCGAAGACCACGGTAAGTATTCCGGTGACGTGGAGACAGTCAAGCGGTTTAAAGAAGCACTTCACCTTAATTAAGAACATAATTAAGAACATTATTATGGAATATATAATTGATCTCCTTAGGGAGAATCCCACCATACCGCTGTTCCTCACTCTCGGCCTTGGCTTTTGGCTGGGAGGTCTTAAGATAAAAAGTTTTTCGTTAGGTCCTGTGACCGCCACTTTGCTTGTAGGCGTGCTTATAGGACAACTTGACATTCCGATTGCAGAACCTTTGAAAACCGTAAGTTTCCTGCTTTTTCTCTTTGCCATCGGTTATCGTGTAGGTCCTCAGTTCTTCCGGGGCCTCAAGGGGGATGGAGTGAAGCAGATTATTTTTGCAGTTGTGGAGTGCATCATCTGCATTGCAGTATGCATAGTGGCAGCCAGGCTTATGGGTTATAACACCGGCACTGCAATCGGTCTATTTGCCGGATCGCAGACCATCTCAGCATCTATAGGTGTGGGTTCAGACATCATTTCTTCAATGAAGATTGATCCGGAAGTAAAAAAATCCCTTATTGGGATGATTCCTTCTGCATATGCTGTCACGTATATATTCGGTACCATCGGTGCAGCCTGGATTGTAGCCAATCTCGGTCCGAAACTATGCGGTGGCCTCGACAAAGCCAAGCAGCAGATAGCTGAGTTAGAAGCCGAAATGGAGGAAGGTGAGTTTTCTGCTCAGCCGGGCCTTATAGTCGCCAATCGTCCGGTCTCTTTTCGTGCATATAAAGCCGAGTCCGGTTTCTTTAAGCGTCCACGTACGGTCTCGGAGATAGAAGAAGCCCTTGCCGGGCTAGGACATCGCCTATTTGTAGAACGCCTTCGGGTAAGGGGAGAGGTCGTTGACGTGGAGCCTGATGTGAAGGTGCGCAAGGGCGATATTTTGGTGATAGGTGGCAGACGTGAGACAGTGGTCAATGAGGCAGGAATCATCGGACCCGAGGTAGTAGACCATGAACTCCTGAATTTCGAAGCGGAAAATCTTCCTGTCACCGTCTCCAAGAATGGAGCTGCAGGAATGACGTTTGGTGCTTTGCGAAAATCAGACTATATGAGCGGAGTGCTGGTGAAAAGTCTCGTGCGTGATGATGTGAGGATTCCGCTTCATAGTCGCACAGTGCTTGAAGCCGGAGATGTCTTGACTCTCGTAGGCTTGCAGAAAGACGTGGCAGAAGCAGTCGGAGAAATCGGTTATCCCGACCGAAAGACGGAAACCACCGACGTGGCTTTCTTAAGTTTTGGAGTAGCCATAGGATGCTTGATTGGAGCACTTTGCGTTCACTTCAAAGGGATTCCAATTTCCCTCACTACCAGTGGCGGTTCGCTCTTGGCGGGTCTATTCTTCGGATGGCTTCGTAATCGCAAGCCAACTCTTGGGCGAATACCATCGTCTGTAGTGTGGGTGCTTGACAATGTCGGTCTATGCCTGTTCATAGCAATAGTAGGCTTGGCTGCCGGACCAACTTTCATTTCCGGACTAAAGGAAGCCGGTATCGGGCTTTTCTTCGTAGGGCTTGCTTGCACCACTCTTCCACTCATTATCTCAATCCTAATCGGGCATTACATTTTCCGATTCCCGATAGCAGTTACGCTCGGTTGCGTGGCAGGCGGCAGGAATGCAGTTGCCGCTCTTGGCGCCATTCAAGACAATCTTGACAGCACGCTTCCGGCAATGGGTTATACTGTGACTTATGCAGTCAGCAATTTCTTGCTGATTTTCGGAGGTATAGCTGTTGCATTGATGGTTTAAAATAATATTGAGAAAGACGATTAATCACATTAAAGGATTCAAAATTCCCCATTCTCAATTCTCCATTTTCAATTCTCCATTCTCAATTCTCCATTCTCAATTCTCCATTCTCCATTCTCAATTCAAAATTATGAAATTAGATAAAGTAAAGGGATATTCGCTTGCTGCATTGGCTGCAGCAGCCTATGGCACCAATCCGGCTTTCGCCGTTCCGCTCTATGATCATGGAATGAATCCGGTGTCGGTCCTTTTATTCAGATATTTGATGGGACTTCCTTTCATAGCATTGCTTATGGCTTTGCGTGGGAAATCATTCTTGCTTAAAAAGGATGAGATAGTGCCTACAATGATTCTTGGTGTTCTGATGGCATTGTCTTCGTGGACCCTGTTTGAAAGTTATAATTATATGAATTCAGGAGTGGCTTCCACACTGCTGTTCGTATATCCGGTCATGGTGGCTGTAATGATGATAATGTTTTTTCGTGAGAAATTCAGTATTTCCACAGGCATATGCCTTATAGTCATGGGTGCGGGACTTTTATTGCTCATGAAGCCGCAAGGAGGCAATCAGATCAGTGTTTTCGGATGTGTTCTTGTTATGCTTTCTGCATTGACTTATGCTATCTATATAGTAATGGTGAATGTATCGAAGAGTGTGAAAAATATTCCCACCACAAAACTGCTATTCTATGTACTTGGATGGGGCAGTCTGTTATTTGTCGGCTTAATATGTTGTGGAAGTTCATTGACACTTCCGGATAAGGACTGGGGTTGGCTCAATCTTCTCGCATTGGCA
Organism: uncultured Porphyromonadaceae bacterium; assembly: GCA_947176285.1. Classification (GTDB taxonomy): domain Bacteria; phylum Bacteroidota; class Bacteroidia; order Bacteroidales; family Muribaculaceae; genus Lepagella. The sequence goes on along the minus strand of CAMWQF010000010.1, from coordinate 16,006 downwards.
ATAATCCCGACTGTGGTTTCTTTAGGATGTACTACAAGGGCAATACAACTTATCGGTTCGACACCCACTGCTATCTTAGGAGCGCTTGAGCCGGTATGTGCTGTAGTCTTGAGTGTAATTGTTCTCGGACAGGCTCTCACCGCACAAGATGTCATTGGTGGAGTGCTGATAGTGATAGCCACAACAATAGTGATATGCGCTGCCCCGGTAGACAAGGCTATTCTAAGAATCAGAAAAATGTTCCCCAAAGGGAAGAGCCAATCATAAATTTATGAGTTGGGCTCTAAAAAAGCAAATGGGAAATAAAAATCTTAATATTTTTCGGGGAAAATATTTGCAGTTACAAAAAAAATCTGTAATTTTGTGTATAGAACCAAAAGCGGGTTAATCCGCACCTCAATCCTTGACAACAATGACAGACCCCGAAATCCTCAGGAAAGCCCTGACCATTCATTTTGGATTCAGCACCTTCAAAGGTCAGCAGCAAGAAATCATCCAGTCGCTTCTTGATGGCGACGATGTGTTCGTGCTCATGCCCACCGGAGGGGGCAAATCGCTTTGCTATCAGTTGCCGGCACTGATGTCTGAGGGTACTGCCATAGTCATCTCTCCACTTATCGCGCTCATGAAAAATCAAGTGGATGCGATACGTAACTTTGCTGAAAATGATGGGGTTGCGCATTTTCTCAATTCTTCCCTCACCAGATCGGCTATTGAGAATGTGAAGAAAGATGTGTTGGAGGGTAGAACAAAGTTGCTATATGTGGCGCCGGAATCATTGACCAAAGATGACAACGTGGAATTCCTGCGTAGTGTCAAGATTTCGTTCTTTGCTGTTGATGAAGCCCACTGTATTTCGGAATGGGGTCATGACTTCCGTCCTGAATATAGAAAAATTCGCCCGATAATCTCTCGTGTCGGGAATAGGCCCGTAATTGCCCTGACAGCCACTGCTACACCAAAAGTGCAGCATGACATCCAGAAAAATCTCGGCATGCTCGAGGCTGTAGTATATAAATCAAGTTTCAACAGAGAAAATCTTTATTATGAAGTAAGACCTAAGACAAAAGATATCGATGCCAGTATCATCCGCTTTGTGAAGCAACAGAAAGGCAAAAGCGGCATTATATATTGCCTGAGTAGAAAGAAAGTGGAAGAAATGGCTGAATTGCTGAAGGTCAATAATATCAGGGCTCTCCCTTACCATGCAGGCATGGAGACTTCGGTGAGAAGTGAAAACCAGGATGCCTTTCTTCATGAGGAAGTTGACGTCATCGTAGCAACGATAGCGTTTGGCATGGGAATCGATAAGCCTGATGTGAGATATGTGATACATTACGACATTCCAAAAAGTCTTGAAAGTTACTATCAGGAGACCGGTAGGGCAGGAAGAGATGGCGGGGAAGGTGTCTGTGTTGCATTCTACACCAGGAAAGACCTTCAGAAACTTGACAAACTAATGCTCTCCAAAACTCCGACTGAGCAGGAAATAGGAAGGCAACTTCTTGCAGAGACGGCTGCCTATGCCGAATCATCGGTATGCAGACGTCGCATCCTCCTGCATTATTTCGGTGAAAACTATGAAAATGATAATTGTGGCAACTGCGACAATTGCAAACACCCAAAAACATTTGTGGAAGCAACAGAAGAATTATGTGCCGTCATGGATACGGCCCTCGCACTTAAGGAAAAATACAAGGCGGAATATATCATTTGCGTAATGATCGGACGCGCCACTGATGAAATTCGTGAAAATGGTCATGATGAAATAGAAATGTTCGGCTGCATGCCTAATTCCGATGAGCGAATGCTCGCTGCTGTCATCAGGCAAGCAGATATAGCCGGATATATTAAGCGTGACCTTGAGAACTATGGCATATTGAAAGTCACTGCAAAAGGCAAGAAGTATCTGAAAAAGCCTTCTCCTCAATTTAAGATTGTGGAAGACTCGGAATTTTCGGATCAAGAGATAGAACCGCAACCTGTGGCTGGTTCTGGCGCCGCCGATGAAGTGCTTTATAAAATCCTCGTTGATCTCAGAAAGAAGATCGCTCGTAAGAATGATGTGCCTCCATATGTAGTATTTCAAGAGCCTTCGCTCGAAGCTATGGCGACTACATATCCTATCACAATGGAGGAACTTTCGTTTATTCCCGGTGTCGGCACCGGCAAAGCCAAGCGATTTGGTGATGAATTCCTTAAGGCTATAAAGGAATATGTGGATGAAAACGAAATAGTTCGTCCTGAAGACTTCAAGGTGAGGATGATGCCTAACAAGTCGAAACTTAAAGTGTATCTGATCACCGGAATCGACCGAAAGATTGCTCTTGATGAACTTGCCGAAGGAAAGGGGCTTGAGTTCAATGAACTCCTGGATGAACTAGAATCCATTGTGGCAGCCGGAATCAAGATCAACATTGACTATTTTCTTAAAGATGTGCTTGAAGAGGGAGTTGAAGAAGACATTATGGACTATTTCAGCGAGACCGAAGAGGATAATCTTGAAGAAGCCATCCAGGAATTGGGTGAAGATTATACTGAAGAAGAAATCAGGCTTGTAAGGATTAAATTCCTATCCGATATGGGAAATTAAAAAAAGCGCCCGCAGGGCGCTTTTTTTAATTTATGCTTTTACTTTATATTTTTATTTATACAGACGTTCTCGTGCTGCAGCCACCTTTTCGTCGGTGATATAGTCGTCATAGTCCATCATCTTGTCGATGATGCCGTTTGGTGTCAGTTCGATGATGCGGTTGCATACGGTCTGGATAAATTCATGGTCGTGGCTCGACATCAATATCACTCCTTTGAAATTTTGCAACGTGTTATTGAATGCCTGTATTGACTCAAGGTCAAGATGGTTGGTAGGAGAGTCCAGTACCAATGTATTTGCATCCGTCAGCATCATTCGTGAGATCATACAGCGAATCTTTTCACCTCCAGAGAGTACACTAGCCTTCTTGAGGACATCCTCCCCACTGAAAAGCATCTTGCCGAGGAATCCCTTAAGATATATTTCTGAAGAATCTTTCGAATATTGGCAGAGCCAATCTACGAGATTCAGATCAGTATTGAAGAATGCGCTGTTGTCCAGTGGGAGATAGGCTGTAGTAATGGTCTGACCCCAATCATATTCTCCGCTATCCGCCTTACGGTTGCCCATGATAATCTCAAATAGTGCTGTCATGGCTCGCGGGTCGCGGCTAAGGAAAGCCACTTTATCTCCTTTCTCAATTTGGAAATTGACATCATTGAAAAGCACTTCCCCGTCTACAGTCGCTTTAAGTCCTTTAACTTCAAGAATCTTATTTCCCACTTCACGGTTAGGAGTGAATATGATGCCGGGATAGCGGCGTGTGGAGGGTTGGATCTCTTCAATGTTGAGTTTCTCAAGCATTTTCTTTCTGGATGTGGTCTGCTTAGACTTTGCCACATTCGCGGAGAATCGACGAATAAACTCCAAAAGTTCCTTTTTCTTCTCCTCAGCCTTCTTGTTTGCCATCTGTTGCTGACGGAGAGCAAGTTGGGATGATTGGTACCAAAAACTGTAGTTACCTGCGAATAGAGAAATCTTATTATAGTCTATATCAAGAGTGTGAGTGCTGACTGAATCAAGAAAGTGACGGTCGTGGCTCACCACGAGTACGGTATTCTCGAAGTTGCAAAGATAATTTTCAAGCCAAGCCACAGTTTCGAGGTCAAGGTCGTTGGTTGGCTCATCGAGCAGGAGATTGTCCGGATTGCCAAAGAGTGCTTTAGCAAGCAAGACACGCACCTTTTCATTTGCCCCCATGTCGCGCATCAGCGAGTAATGGGAATCTTCCTTAATTCCAAGCCCTGAGAGAAGAGCGGCTGCATCGCTTTCTGCATTCCATCCTTCCATCTCCGCAAATTTTTCTTCAAGTTCTGCAGCGCGTATGCCGTCTTCTTCTGTGAAATCCTCTTTAGAATAGAGGGCTTCTTTTTCTTTCATTATATCCCAGAGTACGGTGTGTCCGCGAAGCACTGTCTCTATGACAGTGCAATCATCATACTTGAAGTGGTCTTGCTCGAGGACTGATAGACGCTCGCCCGGACCCATTGTAACGCTTCCGGAAGTCGGGTTGAGTTGGCCGGAAAGAATGCGCATCAGCGTGGATTTACCGGCACCATTAGCTCCAATGATTCCGTAGCAGTTGCCGGGTGTAAAAGTAAGGTTGACATCCGAGAAAAGAGGTTTCTTGCCAAATTGGATGCTTAGATTGCTTGTCTGTATCATCTTTTGTTTTGATTGTTCTCAATTTCAGACTGCAAAATTACAAAAAATAATTGAGAATTGAGAATTGAGAATTGAGAATTTGTCAGAAACGGACCGCGAGTTCGAGGATCAATTTATTGCCTTGTCCGTCGGTTGGGGTATATCCATGCTGGTAGAAGTATTGCTCATAATCAAGCATTACATCGGCAAATACTTTTTTATACTTGTAGGTTAATGTGCCTCCAATCGTTGCTCGATGGCGTCCTTCATTGTCAGAATCTCCTGTCACTCCGTTCCATTGGCGAGTCATTCCATCATATCTGGCTTGGACCGACCATCGGTTGAAAATCCCAAGTTTCACAGGCCTTCCATAATCACCCCATGCCACCCAGGAATGGGCATCCTTATGATAAGATTTTACATAATGTTCATTCATGTATTCTATGCCTCCTCGCCAGTCGCCATGTTTCCATGTAGTGCCAATGTCAAAGAGCATGATGCGTGTGGCATCGGGAAGAATATCCATAACTCCTCCGCAGATGTTAAAGTCACCCGCCTGGAGTGTGACGCGCCCGCATCCCATATAGGATTTGCTCCATGTATTGTGATTGGCGACTCTGCCTGCATTGCCTACTGCCGCTTCCACAGTAAGGGGAAGAGAGATTGGTACGGAATAGGTTACCTTGGCGCCAACTTTTCGGTAATTACACATCTGTTTGCCCATAAATGAGCGGTTGGCAAATACATAATTCTGCGGAGCCATGAATGGTTCGCGGCCAAATGGCATGCGAAATTGACCCGCTTGGATCTCAAGACCCTTCATCAATTCCATCTTGGCATAAGCATCATGAAACTTAAATACACCTTGGTCACAGAGGTCCACTTGGAAAAAATATCCTATTTTCGGTGAAATTTTTCCTTCTGCTGTAAATCTCGCCCATCTTACTTCAAACCGGCTATTCCCTGTCTCAGTGTCAATTTCCCAGCGAGGGCGTACCGCTCCATGAAATTCCGGTATGTAATTGATTTTTTCTGATGTATCTGCTGATTGCGTATTTTCTTCAGCGAGTATTGAGGTGGGGATTGCATTGGTTGCAATTAAAATCAGAAGGCTAAAAATGTGATTTTTCATGATCTCGAAGTAGTTTTAGATGGCAAAATTAGGAAATTTTTATTATCTTTGCAAAAAAATACAAGATATTATGGTAAAACATATTGTTACATTCAAACTTCATGGGAGCAATGAATTGCGCCGAAAGATAGCCGAGGACTTCAAAAAGGCACTTCTTGCTCTTCCTGATGAGATAGAATGCCTGCAGAGTATGGAGGTAGGAATCAATGAAAATCCTGCTGAAGATTGGGATGTAGTGCTTACAGCCGTCGTGCCAACTATGAAAGATGTATCAGTCTATGCAAAACATCCTGCTCATGTTGCCGCTGCATCTATCTTAGGCCCTTACAAGGAAGCAAGGGCTTGCGTAGACTATGAATTCTGATGATCTGAACATGCGATGATAAAGCTTCAGATAGAGAAACTTACCAAATCGATTGGCGACAGGATTCTTTTCTCCGATCTTTCTCTTACGGTAGAAGAAGGAGATAAGATAGGCATTGTGGCACGCAATGGTTCCGGAAAGACTACGCTGCTCAATATCATCTGCGGTATCGATGACTTTGACAGTGGGAAGATTACTTTCTCCGAAGGTGTGAGATTAGGCTATCTTTCTCAAAATCCGGCATATGATGCAGATGAGACAGCGCTTCAATATGTCACTCCGCCACCTCAAAATAGCGACGACTATAATGCTCCGGACAGGGCTAAGCAAATGCTGTCGCAATTGGGAATTACGGATTTCGACCAGAAACTTGGCTCGATGTCAGGAGGTCAATTTAAGAGAGTCTCAATTGCAAAAGTGCTACTTCAAGAACCGGATTTGTTGATACTTGACGAACCGACAAATCATCTTGACATTGCCATGGTGGAGTGGCTTGAATCATATCTCTCGAGATTGAGGGCTACTGTCATAATGGTGACTCACGACCGCTATTTTCTTGATAACGTCTGCAGCCGAATCTTGGAGATAGATCGGGAAGAGGCTTTTATCTACGAAGGAAACTATGATTATTATTTAAGGAAACGCACGGAGCGTCATGAAGTGCTGAGTGCTGAACTTGCCAAAGTAAAAAATCTCCTTCGTACTGAACTTGAATGGATGCGTCGCCAACCTCAGGCAAGAGGAAGCAAAGCCAAATATCGCATAGACTCTTTCCATGATCTTGAGAAGAGAAGTCACGTCAATCTCAATGAGAAGGATGTGCGTCTTGCGGTAAAGGGGAGTTATATAGGCAATAAGATTTTTGAGGCTGTGCATGTTGCTAAAAAATTTAATAAGACTCTTCCGGATGGTAGTAGCAAAGAGATTGCCATTCTCAACGATTTCAATTATAACTTTGCCCGATTTGAAAAAGTTGGAATAGTAGGTGATAATGGAGCCGGAAAATCGACCTTTATAAAAATGCTCTTGGGTGAGTTGATGCCTGATTCAGGTCACTTTGACGTAGGAGAAACTGTAAGATGGGGCTATTATTCCCAAGAGGGCATGACCGGTTTTGATGAGAAGAAAAAAGTGATCGATGCTGTCAGAGAAATAGCTGAGACAGTAAAAATTGATGAAAAGAATACTCTTACGGCATCACAATTTCTGACACACTTCCTTTTTGACCCATCCACTCAGCAGAAATACATTTACAAACTTAGTGGGGGAGAGCGTCGTCGCCTTTATTTGGCAACAGTTTTGATGCGTCAACCCAACTTCCTGATTCTTGACGAACCTACAAATGATCTCGATATAATGACACTCGGAGTGCTGGAAGATTATTTGGCTAACTTCAAGGGTTGTGTAATAGTGGTGAGTCACGACAGATTCTTCCTCGACCGGATAGTGGATCATATTTTCGTGATGAAGGGAGATGGCGAAGTGCGTGATTTCCCGGGTGATTATTCCACATATCGTCATTGTGTCCGACAAGAGGAACGAGAACTTAAGGCTGCAGCTGAGGAAGCAAAAAAACTTGCAAATGGCAAGAAGAGTGTTGATAATGGCATCAGCGGTAAGCAGAAGACAGATCGTAAGCCAAAACTTTCATTCAAGGAGAAGAAGGAAATGGAAGCACTTGAGGCAGAACTTGAAAATCTCAATGTGGAAAAATCGGATTTGGAGACGGCAATGTCATCAGGAGAAATGAGTGTAGATCAAATCACTAAAGCAGGAGCAAGAATACAAGAAGTGATAGATAGAATAGATGAAGCAGAAATGCGACTTCTTGAACTAATGGAAAAGGAAGGATGAGGCAATATCCCCATCCTTCCTTTTATTCTTAATTGGTTTAAAATTTGAGGTGTATAAGGAGTTTAGATTATTTGGAATTTAAGAGTCGATGAGTCTGAGAATTTGTCTTATAGTCTTTAATGAAAGAAATAAACTTTTTAAACCCCTAAACTCCGAAACTTTTACACTCCTAAACTCCTAAACTCTTAAACTCCTAAACTCCTAAACTTTTAAACTATATAGCCGCAATCATCTCGATCTCTACAAGAGCCTGCTTGGGGAGTTCCTTCACTGCGAAAGCACAGCGGGCTGGGTAGGGAGCGGAGAAATATTCAGCGTAAACTTCATTCATTGCTCCAAAGAGACTCATGTCTGCAAGGAAAACGGTTGTCTTTACTACATCATCGAATGATGCTCCCGCTTCTTCCAGGATCGCCTTGGCATTTTCAAGACTTTGGCGAGTTTGGCATTTGATGCATTCTCCCATTGTGCCATCTGTCGGATTGATAGGAAGTTGTCCGGAAACGAATATGAGATTGCCGGCCTTTACTGCCTGGCTGTAGGGCCCGATTGCTCCGGGAGCCTTAGTAGTGTCTATTTGAGTCTTCATATTGATGATGGATTATATTTGATGAATGTAATTTTTATTCCCTTTTTCGTCTGGGTATATTGATATTTTCAGCATCAAAAACCTTTCTTGACGAGCGGTCGAATATCTTCCAATGTTGAAGTTGAGAGGCAGGTATGAGATCTGAGCGGTCTGATGGTATCACAGTGAAGTTTGTACCTTTCCCGTTTGGTTTGGCACAGAAAAAAGTGTCATAGTCTGCCCACTTCACACGTGCTTTCCCATCTTCATCGCGTTCTACCCTGACCCGCATATAGGCTCCACCACGAGTGTCACCGGTCTTCATATTTGAGATAAGATTGCCTAAAGAAAACACAACCGGCACATCTTGGTTTCGCTTTTCATCGTGCACCATGCGCATAGGTTGGATTACGTGAGGATGGCTTCCTATCACCATGTCTGCACCATTGTCAATAAGAAATTGCGCCTGTTCTCTCTGTATAGCATTCTCATGAAGCACGTATTCAATGCCCCAGTGCATAGTCACGACTATTATTTCGGCTCCAGCCTCACGAGTCTTTTTGATTTCATTGGCCATGCGTTGGCGGTCGATCAGCGACACCTCCATGCCATCACGTGCCGGAATCCCATTAGTGCCATATGTGTAGTTGAGAAATCCGAATTTTATTCCGTTGATATCTTTAATAAATGGCACTTTTGCATCTCTGTCGGCTGAATCATGATATGTGCCGATATGGTCTACTCCAAGAGAGTCAAGGGCGCTTATAGTGCGTCGGGCGGCTTTCATGCCCGAGTCAAGACAGTGATTGTTGGCAGTCAGCAACATGTCGAAACCGGCATCAATAAGCGCTTGCGCATAACTGTCGGGAGCACTGAAACAAGGATATCCACTATAGCGTGGACCACCTCCAAGTGGCACTTCAAGATTTGCTACAGCGTAATCAGCCTCTGTCACTATCGGCGCAATCCATCTGAAACATTCTGAATAGTCGTAGTGCTTTCCATTTCCCTCTGACAGAGCCTGATCAAGTTGTGCTTGATGCTGCATAGCATCGCCGGCAAATAGCAGCGTAGCCCCGGGTCGCTGACATTGTATGCTGTCAGTAGGATTAGCTGCGGCTCCGGTTAAGAACTGAAGAAGGCTGAATAGAAGCAGTATGGCACATGAATTCATTGTCATTGCATCTGCTGGATGGTGTAGGTGAAAATAGTCTGAGCCTTATCCATTATCAAACGGCACATTGTCGGTTTCACAATATATGGGGTGCACTTTGTTAGATAACTTTCTGTGGCTGTATTTGTGTTATATCCGTAGTAGTAATATAAATACGGGTTATAGTTGTTGTTCGACTCATTTTTTTCAAACTCGAGATTTACCGGAACAATAGTGAATTCCAGATCATCTTCCTTTACGCCATTTTTTATAAGATCGAGAATATAGTTTCTCATGGAACTGAATGAATATTGCTTTGTAGTCGCATTGTATGTGGCATAGAAAGATTCCTTATTGTCGGGAAGAGAGTTGTTGGCAAAAAACTCCTTAAGTTTTGACTTCTTGATCATAAGAAGATAGGGCGGGGGAGTGATTCCATAGTCATTGCTTATTTCCTCAACAGGAATACTGAATTTAAGGTCGCTGACCACTGCTAACTTGGATTGCGAAGTATTATATATGTCGATCAATTCTTTTGCCGGGAATTTAAAGTTTACGCGGTAGCCACCGGGTGTGGTGAGCAATGCTTCGTTTTGATTAGCAAGATTCTGCAAATACTGAGAAGGTTGATAAATTACATTATTGCTGTTAAGCACAATTGGCGATGATTGGAAAACCCCTACGTAAGAAGACTTTGTTTTGACTACAACCGTTGAGGTGCCGTCTTCATTCTTTTTAGTTTCCTCTGTCTTGTAGCTATAAAAGATAACAAAACTTGATTCCTGAATATTTGCAACGCAACCTCTTCCGAATGTTGGCTCTACATATATTCCGTGAAAATATTGCTCGAATGTCTGAGGCCAAGCGAAAACTGATGGGTTGGTTTTATATGCTAAATATGTGTCCTGAGCCATTTTCTTGCTCATTGGAATTTCTATGAAAATCGTTTTGAGATTTTTAAATAGGGAGTCGCTCATGCCCAAGGCTGAGAGAGTGTAGCTCCTGGTTCCAATTGGTGCAGAAGGATCATAATATCCGGTTGGATCAAATCGGTTGTCGATGTCGCTTGGGAGGCTCTTTGTCAGTTGATACACTTTTAATTGCTGTGGAGCAAGGGAGTCTCCGGTGAGGTCACCACGTTGCACACGTAGAAGCAATTTCATAGAGTCAATTTGCTCATAGCGAATTGAATCAGGTATAGCCAGTTTTGTAGCACACATCATTCTGCTGACGAATGAACAACGCAAGTCACCATATTCCGGTACGCTAATGCGCCCGATTAGATTATTTGTGCTTCTTGCATCAATTGAGTCATCGTAGATAGTAGCGTATGGAATTTTTGGACAAGCCACAAGCACCTTCTTATCTCCCCTATGGATATATTGGTCTGTATTGTTCCAGATAAGGGAGTCAAGTGCAATTTGCACCTCATTTGAAGCAAGGTCACTGCCTACAGTGGGAACATTGTTTTCACAGGCACTGAATATTCCGGCTATGATGGTAGCAAGAAGAAAAGCATTAAAAATTCGCTTATACCTCCGCAAGATCGTAGTTTGTGTCATTTTTTATAATTTGTCGTAAAATTCAATATAAGCTTCAAGATTCCCTTCAGCTTCTCCTTTCAGCATGTATGGAATCCCTTTTGCTTCAACTGCTGCAAGAAGGTCTTGGTCGGGCTCATCAGTCATGAATATCACCCCGTCAGAATTGTCAATCGCCATGCTGTGAAGCAACTTGGTGTTTTTTTCCATCTCAGAATATTTAGCCAGAAAATCCTCTTTCACTCCATCCTCTATGAGACGGCGGAAAAAATCAGCATCTATGTTCACCTCGTTGTCGTCGGGAAGAACGGTATATACAATCTTTGAGTTTTCAAAAGGTATGGAGTCAACGAGTTGGCGAAGATAGACCGGAGTCATGGATGCCATCCAACCTTGAGAATGTATCACTGCCGGATCCCATTGAAGTTTTTTTGCGGTTTCTACAGTGGAGCGGGTAAAAAATATTATGCGCTGGTCGTTATCTTGGCGGTTGCTGCCAACATCGTCGATGTCGGTGTCAAGTTTGTCAAAGTAATCATCGTTGTCGATGAAATATACCTGTGTGCGTGTCGGATGAAGGCTTGCAACTTTCAGCAATAATGGATGATCATTGTCGTCGATGGTGACATTGAGTCCGCTAAGTCTGATCACTTCATGAAGCTGATTGCGACGTTCGTTGATGGCTCCCCATTTTGGAGTGAATGTGCGAACTTCGTAGCCTCTTTTATGTATGCCTGTGGCAACTTCTTTGCCCAGTGATGATATTTTCTCAGGCGGAAGGTAGGGAGCTACCTCCTGAGCCACAAATAAGAATTTTTTCTTGGCCATATTATGTTGTTTTTGTCGGGCTGCGCGGCATGCTGCGAGCGTTACGCCATGCCCGACTGCAAAATTACAAAAAAAAATCCAATTATAAGGAATCAAACCTCCCCTTTTTGCTGATTTGGGGTGCTAAATTATTAAATTTCTATTTTTTTAACGCTCCAAGGTGTTTTTTAGGCTAAATTACTTGGTCGGTTTGTGACTTATTTATTAATTTTGCATGTTGAAATACACAGGGTGTCTTATCAGACACATATGAAACATTGAAAAGTAATGGCAATGCAGATAATTCGTAGTGTCAGCGATCTCGAAGCCTTTGTAGGCGCGACGCTTGGCAAAGGAAAGACAATAGGACTGGTTCCTACTATGGGTGCTCTTCATGATGGACACCTTTCGCTTGTAAAAAGAGCCGTCGCGGAAAACGACGTTGCTCTTGTAAGTGTTTTTGTCAATCCGACTCAATTTAACAACTTAGATGACCTCGCAACATATCCCAGAAACGAGGAAGAAGATTTTCGCTTGCTTGCAGGGGAAGGGACTACAGCAGTCTTTGCTCCATCTGTTGAGGAGATGTATCCTGAAGGAACGGTTAGAGATCATGAATTTGCACTTGGCACTGCTGCTGAAGTGATGGAAGGAAAGTTCCGTCCCGGTCATTTTCAGGGAGTAGCGCAGGTGGTGAGCCGTCTTTTCCGGCTTTGCCGTCCAACCAGAGCATACTTCGGAGAAAAAGATTTCCAGCAGATTGCGGTGATTCGAAATATGGTGGAATCCGAAAAAATTGATGTGGAGATAATTCCAGTACCTATTAAACGTGCTGATGATGGTCTCGCTCTTTCTTCTCGTAATGCTTTGCTTTCTGATGAGCAGCGCAAGGTCGCTCCGGAGATTCATGCTGCGCTCGCTTATAGCGTTGATTATGCCAAAGATCATTCTGTTCAAGCCACTCATGACACCGTAGTGGAGCGAATCAACGCTGTCCCTCACATGAATGTTGAGTATTTTGAAATTGTGGATGGCAGAACTCTTCTCCCTATTGATGAATGGGCAGAATCTCCAGATGTCGTAGGTTGCATCACAGTCTATTGTGGAAAAGTGCGTCTTATCGATAATATCAGATATAAATAAGTTCAACAAAATTAATACAGCAATGCAGATAGAAATGCTGGCCTCTAAGATCCATCGGGTGCATGTCACCGAGGCCAATCTCAACTATATCGGAAGCATAACTGTAGACTCTGCCCTTCTTGATGCCGCAGGCATATTGCCGGGACAGAAAGTGGCAGTCGTCAACAATAATAATGGCGAACGTCTGGAAACATACGTCATAGCCGGAAAACCAAATTCAGGAGTCATATGCTTAAATGGAGCAGCTGCTCGTAAGGCACAAGTAGGTGATATTATTATCATCATTGCCTATGCGTCTATGACGCCTGAAGAAGCATTGACATTTAAACCGAAAATTATTTTCCCGGACACCGCAACCAATCTTTTGAAATAATAATAAAAAAATATAGTGAATAATTTCATAAATGCATTCTGCTTTATGTTAAGTGACAAATAATTATGAATTATGCATTATGACTTGCTTTAGCTTGGACGAAGTCAATTGTGCATTAATACTGAAATATTATGTTTAATAACCTTTCCGAAAGACTCGAGCGTTCGTTTAAGATCCTTAAAGGTGAAGGACGAATCACAGAGATCAATATTGCAGAGACCATGAAAGATGTGCGTCGCGCTCTCCTTGATGCCGACGTAAACTATAAGGTTGCTAAGAATTTTACCGACACTGTCAAGCAAAAGGCTCTTGGACAGAATGTGATCAATGCCCTTAAGCCGAAGGAACTGATGGTGAAGATCGTTCATGATGAGCTTGCTGCTTTGATGGGTGGAAAGGAAGAACCGCTCGTACTCGAAGGAAAACCCGCTATAATATTGATGTCGGGATTGCAAGGTTCCGGTAAGACCACTTTCTCAGGTAAACTTGCTTTGAAACTTAAGAAGAAAGGTCGCAAACCACTCCTTGTTGCCGGCGACGTTTATCGTCCGGCTGCTATTGAGCAGTTGAAAGTGCTGGCTGAGCAGATTGAAGTGCCTGTTTATACTGAAGAGGGCAACAAGAATCCTGTTGAAATCGCTCAGAATGCCATTAAATATGCAAAAGACAATAAACTTGATCTTGTGATTGTCGATACTGCCGGTCGTCTTGCAGTGGATGAAGAGATGATGCAGGAGATTGCTGCCATTAAAAAAGCCGTAAATCCTGATGAGACTCTCTTTGTGGTTGACTCTATGACAGGTCAGGATGCTGTCAACACTGCTAAGGAATTTAACGATCGTCTTGACTTCAATGGAGTAATCCTTACAAAACTTGATGGCGACACTCGTGGTGGTGCCGCACTTTCTATCCGCTCCGTTGTCGATAAGCCTATCAAATTTGTAGGTATAGGTGAGAAGATGGAGGATATTCAGGAATTCAATCCTGAAGGTATGGCAAATCGCATACTCGGAATGGGAGACATCGTCGAACTTGCTAAGCGTGCTCAAGAAATCTACGATCAGAAAGAAGCAGAACGGCTTCAGGAGAAGATTCGCAAGAATAAGTTTGACTTCGACGATTTCATGAAGCAGATTCAGCAGATAAAGAAGATGGGCAACATCAAGGATCTTGCTGCAATGATTCCCGGGGTAGGAAAAGCCATTAAAGATATTGATATTGACAATAACGCATTTAAAGGAATTGAGGCGATAATTAATTCGATGACTCCTTATGAACGGCAGAATCCTGAAGTGATCAATGCATCTCGTCGTCAGCGTATTGCGAAAGGCAGCGGAACAACTCTTCAGGAGGTCAACAGGTTGCTGAAGCAATTTGAAGAGACTCGCAAGATGATGCGAATGGCTACAGGAGGCATCAAAAATCCGATGGCTATGATGAAGCAGATGCGACAGAAAGCCGGCGGACGCCGCTAAAAAATCAGCTACCAAATTTGGTAGCTGATTTTTTTTAAATTCATAATTCACAATTCACAATTCACAATTCATAATGCATTACTTTTTGATATCGTAACCTTGATCTTTCAGATACTGTAAAATATTGTAGTTCATCGCGTGGTCATAGTAATTGATGATGTGGGCACACCAATCATTATCGGAAGTGCCTCCTGCGCGATGGTGATTATAGTCGGTGACTACCTTGTCATATTCTACAAGATCTGCAGTCAATTTTTCGGAATCCTGAGTATAGCAGTTTTTCATGAACACAAGGTCACGCTGCTGTTTCGGTTTAAGATCTGGATGTTCGCGAGGAATGCCAAGTGCGAGTCCGCAAACCACGAATACTCCTTTAGGTAGTTTCAGCAGTTCTGCCACAGCCTTAGGATCGACAGTACGGAGGTAACCTACACAATTGCATCCGAGTCCACAGGCTTCTGCAGCCACCACAGCACTCATCATGGCAAGTGAGGCATCGATGATTCCTATGATGGTGCCGTCCATTGTGTCGGTAAATGGAGGCATAGCAACTCCTTTTTTCTTTGCAAGCAGTGTCATCTTATTGTAGTCAGAGCAGAAGATGAGGAGACGGTTGCAGGTCTTGAGTTGTTTCTGGCCTGTAAGTGCATAAAGCTTTTCTTTTAATTCCTGATCATCGATATCTATTACGGAATATTGCTGACCATTGTAACTTGTAGGAGTGTTGCGTACCGCATCGAAGATGAAGTCCATAGTTTCCTGTGGGATAGCCTCGCGCTCATATCGGCGGATTGATACCCTGTCGAGGAGGGTTTGTTTTACGTCTTTCATATTTGGGTTTATATGGTTTAATTGTTTAATCGTTTAATTGTTTAAAGGTTTAATCGTTTAAATAACTCAACAACCTAACTATTAAGGAAGGAGGCAAAAGGCAATTCAGCCTTCTGCCTCCTTTATAAAAGCCACATCAAAGGGTTTGTGATGAAACTCCGATAGACAGGATTTGAGTTCCACCGGCGCTTTGTAATCCGCCTGCGTCCCTGAAGGGAACACCACCCGAAAGTGGGGGGCCCGCCATTGCATCCGGCAGATGGTCTCGGTATTTCATAAAAGTTTGATGAGTTTCCCAAAATGCTTTGATGTGGTGTTGGGATTATTCTCGTTTGTAAAGGCGGCTCTCCGTCCTCTTTCTATTTCTACAACGCAAAGATAATGCATAAGGTTGATATATCCAAATTTTATTTGAAGAATTTTTATAATAGATTGCTGAATTTTTGTACTAACTGTTAGAATATACTTTCTTAAACAACTTCAATAATAGTCAATATAAGTTAAAAGAAGAGGGGGATATTTGGAACT
>CAMWQF010000009.1 GCA_947176285.1 uncultured Porphyromonadaceae bacterium | reverse complement strand
GGTAGCCTAACTCCATCATCTGCTCCGGCGACAGTCCGCACAGGAACATCGGATTGGGCGAGACATAAAGGAAGTTCCGCTTGAAATAGTCGATTATATAGACACTCTGATAGGTGGAGCGAGAGAACGCCTCAGCCGAGCGGATATACTCAACCGCCCGGTTATAGTCAAGTTCCTCCGGAAGCTTCACCTCATTGTCAGGTATGAAGAAATCATCTATATTGCCATGCATAATGTTAACCATTTATGATTGAGACAAAGTATATCTCATAGTTATAACCTACAAAATTACGCGAAAATGGGGATAAGAATATCGCCTTCTCTGGGAAATCGTCTCGGAGAAGGCGAATTATAAACTTGGATTTATATTTTGAGGAGAATTACTGCTTCAACAAAGTCTTTTTGAAGCGGCAAAGCGTTATCGGATCTATCTGGAGATACTCTGCTATCTCTTTCTGAGGAACGTCCTGCTCAATCTGCGGATGCTCATGGATGAGGTCAAGATAACGTTCTCTTGCAGTTTTAGCGTATAAGGCATAATAACGCTTTGCCAATGATACATAAGCCGACTGCATAAAAAAGCGTCCCTGCCGTCCGGCTTCTATATCCTCCTCAAACAGTTTCGGAAGTATGGTGGCATCAATGATCCAGACTTCGGAATTTTTCCCGGCAACGATATCGAACATAGCAGTGGCATTATCCATGCAGGATGGATAATCACCCACCAAGGCTTCCGGAAATGCAAAACCACCGATCCTATTAGTACCGTCAACTGTATATTTGAAATATCCGGATTTCACATAACCGCAAACATTGGTCGACTCACCCTTGCGGCAAAGATACTCACCTTTTTTCAACGACACGAGTTTGCCACGGCTTTCTATCAAGTCATGCTAGAATTGAAGGTCAAGCCCTTCAAGATGTGTGTTAAAGTGCCGTTTCATGGGTGCAAAGTTACTAAAAATTTCTGACATGCGAAAGGGGTATATATTTACAAATACACCCTTTAGAAAACATTTTAACGAACAAAGATTGATAAAAATTCGTTTTATAAGTGCTAGTATTAGCAATCACAAATTTATAAAAATAACACACTATGTTGAACACAGATTATAGGTTCGGAGAGGTACATGTTACCACCGACCAAATTGAAGCAGGAAATGATAAGGTTCATTTCAAACAAATTTTTAGTAACGAAAACGGAGGCATAGTCCTTGTAGCGTTTAAAGAAGGTCAGAAACTTGACACCCATACTGCACCGGCAGAGGTAATGATCAACGTTCTCGAAGGAGAGATTGAGTTTACCATGCTCGATAAAGTGCATGTCATTAAAGCCGGGGAATTTCTACTAATGGGAGCCGATGTGGCTCATAGCGTGGTAGCAAAGACCGACTCGAAAATGATGCTTATAAAAGTTAAGCCGTAAAAACTGAAACAAAAGGTAGGAAATTTCAAATTTAGCAGACAAAGATGATGAAGTACATCATCTTTGTCTGCTAAATTATTAGGCATCACATCAAAAAATATGAATAAACCTTTTCTTTATGAACCAATATGGCTGAAGTATTGTTAAAAAGAAATAATAATCTTAAATTCCACTAAACTATGAAAAAGACAATCATTCTTCTCAGCCTCATCTTCGCAGCAATGTCTGCCAACGCCGACATCAAGGAAAGCCTAATGACTCTATTGCGCAATCATGCCAAGACAAGCCAAACTACTAATGCTAAGAAGACAACACCTTTCAGATTAAGCCAACAGAAGCAAGATTCAATTGTAAATTCTATTAGCAGCCTCTATTCTAAAGGGAAAATATCTGCCGACAGTGTTGTGAGCCTCGCTCTATATCATAAGACCGGAAGTCCTGAAGCAGCAGAAAAACTTTTAAAAACTGTGGCTTCAGAAAACAATCTGCGCGGCGTCACAGAACTTGGAGTGCTCTATGCTCTGACTCCACAATTCAGCAGCAATGCATCTGAAGGAGAGAAATTGCTACTTTCTGCAGCAAACGCCGGATATGAGGATGCAAATGCATATCTTGGATTATATTATTATAATAAAAATGATTTCAAAAAGGCAAAATCATATTTCGACAAATGCAATCCTTTGGATTTCGGCTTCGGAAATATGGCATTAGGTGCTATGTATCTCCAAGGGAAAGGAGTTAAGACCGACATTCCTAAAGCAAGGGAATATTTCCATAAGAGTGCACTCCAGGGCTATCCAAGAGGTGCAAGCCTATACGGCCATAATCTCCGGGCTAGCGGCGGCGGACCTATCGACTATCCTGAGGCATTCTTCTGGCTTTATATTGCCGGAGACCTCGGAGACGATACTGCTCGCGCCACACTCGGTCGCCCTCTAAATGGAGAAAGTTTTGGCGAAGGGGAAACTGCAGAAGACGGTGAACTTGCTCTTTACTGGATCTCAACCGTTAATAGCATGCAGAATATGAAGAATGAACCGGTTTATAAGGATGGTTTTCTAAAAGGACTCAAAGCAAAGGAAGCAGCCGCTGAAATAGGAGATGATTGGGCCCGCTTCTATCTTGGGAGCATGAACTTCAATGGAGATTTCCTCAATCAAAACTTCACGCAAGCCTTACGTTATTATGAGCCGATCGCTATCAACGCCAAGTTGCCCCGCACACTGCTTGCCTTTGTAAATTCCAGACTTGCATATATGTATAAAGAAGGGAAAGGCACAAAAGCAAATGCCGAGAAGGCAGCCCGCTACGCCAAGGCTGCGGCTCAATACGGAAGCCTCGGAGCCTACAAAACGACAGAACATGTAAAGTAAGAAATCAAATGGGTGAGTCTTTAAGACCCACCCATTTTTTCTTCCATAAGATTGAGCATTTTTATTGTGGCTTTTATAGCCGCTTCTGTCTGGTCGGCATCAAGTCCTCTTGTTCTATAGATTCTATCATTCCATTCCCACGTGATTACTGTCTGCACAAGTGCATCAGTGCGTCCGCCAGGTGGAATTGATACCACATAATTGGCAAGGTGAGGGAATCGTCGACCAAGTTTGTCCTTATACAACTGTTTAAGAGCTTTCATAAAAGCATCAAACTGTCCGTTGCCTGAGGCTGTCACTTCATGAGTCTCACCATTAATCTCTATTTTAAGAGCCGCCATCGGTTTCAAGCCAAATGCAGTGCTAACCATATAACTTAGCAGTTTCACATGGTCTGCTTGCGACACACTGTTGAGCACATCCGAAACTATATATGGCAAATCTTCTTGTGTGACAACCTCTTTTTTATCACCAAGTTCGATGATACGCTCCGTAACTTTACGTGTCTGTTCAGATGTGAGTTCAAGACCAAGTTCCTCGAGATTCTTAAGGATGTTGGCCTTACCACTATTTTTACCAAGGGCATATTCGCGCTTTCTGCCAAAACGTTCCGGCAATAAGTCATTGCAATAGAGATTTGCCTTGTTATCTCCATCAGCATGCACTCCGGCTACCTGTGTAAACACGCTCTCTCCCGTAATAGGGCGATTAGGAGGAATCGCTATGCCGGAGTAATTCTCCACCATTCGGCTTATGTCGTTGAGCCTCTCCTCCTTAATATTGGTGTGGGCGTTAAACTGGTCTTTGAGTATAGCCTGCACACTTGCAAGCGGAGCATTCCCCGCTCTTTCTCCGAGACCATTGACCGAAGTATGGATTCCCTTACATCCACCAAGCACAGCAGCCAACACATTCGAGATCGCAAGGTCATAATCATTGTGAGCATGAAAATCAAAATGAATCCCGGGATATAGTTTCACCATCTTTCGCATGAAAAGGAGAAGTTCAAGCGGATTCAATATACCGAGCGTATCCGGAAGCATAAACCGCTTTATACCGCAATCTTTTAGGGCATCCATCATTGCAAATACATATTCCGGAGATTGCTTTATTCCATTGCTCCAATCCTCCAGATATACATTGACACTTATACCCATATCGTGAGCCATACGTATATTCCTGCGTATGTCTTCAAAATGCTCATCAGGAGTTTTCTTAAGTTGATTTCGGCAATGGTTTTCAGAGCCCTTGCAGAGAAGATTTATATTGACACACCCACAATCATTTATCCAATTGAGCGAAGTGCCATCATCTACAAAGCCAAGCACTTCAACTCTATGAAGGAAACCCGCTTCTCTCGCCCATTTGCAAATTCTGGTGACTGCGTCTTTCTCTCCTTCTGACACACGCGCCGAAGCCACCTCAATGCGATCGACATTCAGATCGTTGAGCAATGCCCGAGCCACCATCAGTTTCTCATGAGGCACGAAACTTACGCCCGAGGTCTGTTCTCCATCGCGGAGCGTGGTGTCCATGATCTCGACACTTGCGGAATGGCTGTTCATCCCTTTTCTTGTAGTGGCAGTCGTCACGCTTTTGCCGCCTCCTCCCAGGCTTCTGTCTTATCCTTATTCTCCAAAAGGAAATCAATGTCATCGAGGGCATTCATCAGGCAATATTTCTTATAACCGTTGATCTCAAACTTCTCGCTTTCTCCTGTTGCTTTGTTAGTAACGGTCTGATTCGGCAGATCAACTTCCACTTCCATTTTCGGATCTTTTTCAATAGATGCAAAAAGATTAGCCAAGAATGATTCACTGACCACTACCGGAAGAACAAAATTATTAAGTTCATTATTCTTGTGTATATCGGCAAAGAAACTGCTGATCACAACGCGGAAACCATATCCTGCAATAGCCCAAGCTGCATGTTCGCGGCTCGAGCCGCTTCCGAAGTTCTTTCCTGCTACAAGAATTTCTCCGCTATATTTGGGATTGTTCAATACAAAATCCTCATTAAGAGATCCATCAGGATTGTAACGCCAATCGCGAAAAAGATTCTCTCCAAAGAAACTTTCTTCGCGAGTGGTAGCCTTAAGGAAACGTGCCGGGATTATCTGGTCTGTGTCCACATTTTCTAATGGGAGTGGCACACAAGTGCTTGTTATTACATCGAATTTCTGTTTCATATCTCTTAGATCAATTTAAACGATTAAACATTTAAACTCTCAATCTTAAACCACAACTATCGAGAACGAAAGTTAAATTACAAGGTTCTCGGATCGGTGATGACACCGGTTACAGCAGCGGCTGCTGCCACAAGAGGACTTGCAAGCACAGTCCTTGCTCCGGGTCCTTGACGACCTTCAAAGTTTCTGTTTGATGTAGAAACAGCAAGTTTGCCAGCAGGAATCTTATCATCATTCATAGCCAAGCAAGCTGAGCATCCAGGCTGACGGATTTCAAATCCGGCTTCTTCCAGCACCTTGTCTATGCCTTCCTCCTTAATTTGATCATATACCATCCAAGATCCGGGCACAAGCCAAGCAGTCACACTGTCAGCCTTCTTTCGTCCTTTTGCTATCGAAGCAAAAGCCCGGAAGTCTTCTATTCTTCCGTTGGTGCACGCTCCAAGGAAAACATAATCCACCGGAGTCCCAAGCAGTTTCTGACCGGGCTTGAAACCCATATAGTCAAGGCTCTTGACGAAAGAAGCCTTACCTGCTTCCGGAATAGTGTCAAGTGTCGGTATAGACTGTGTAATGCCCATACCCATTCCCGGATTGGTGCCATAAGTGACAAACGGTTCGATATCTTCAGCATGGAATGTCAATTCTTTATCGAAAACAGCGTCATCACCACTCTTGAGAGTTTTCCAATATTCCACAGCTCTATCCCACTCCTCTCCTTTCGGTGCATATTCTCTTCCCTTGATATACTCAAAGGTCACCTCATCAGGAGCAATGAATCCACCGCGCGCACCCATTTCTATAGAGAGGTTGCATAGCGTAAGACGTCCTTCCATCGATAGATTGCGGACTGCTTCTCCTGCATACTCTACAAAGTAACCGGTGGCTCCCGATGTAGTGAGTTTTGACATAAGATATAGCGCCACATCCTTAGCCGTCACATCTTTGCCAAGTTTTCCTTCAATGTTGATTCGCATTGACTTTGGTTTCTGCTGAAGTATGCACTGGGATGCGAGCACCATTTCCACTTCCGACGTACCGATACCAAATGCAACAGCACCCATTGCTCCATGAGTAGAAGTGTGTGAGTCACCACACACGATAGTCATGCCGGGAAGTGAAAGACCACGTTCGGGACCTACAACATGGATGATACCATTTTTAGGATTCATCATTCCAAAGTGTTCCAAACCGAACTCCTCAGCATTACGGGAGAGAGTGTCTACCTGAGTTTTGCTCACCGGATCCTCGATAGGTTTGTCCTGATCGTGAGTCGGGGTGTTATGGTCGGGCATACAGAAAATGTTGCCGGGACGGAAACATTTGATGCCACGACGCCGCATTCCCTCAAAAGCCTGGGGACTTGTCACCTCATGGCAGTAAAGACGGTCGATATAAAGTTGCTCCGGACCATCCTCCACATGCTGCACCACATGCCGGTCCCAAATCTTATCAAACAAAGTGTTAGCCATAACCTATATAATTTTTACTTAATATTTCAACCTAAAGAAACTCTCTTTTATAATGAAGAAGTTTATTTATAAACAGATTGCAAAATTAATCAAAATTCTACAAATATCCTAACATTAGCATGTTGAAGCAAATAAAAATTTCTCACATTTCAAAATTTTTGCTAATTTTTTATCCACATGAACAAAATTTTTACAACTTCATCTGTCTCCGAACAGCCATGACGACAATAAAATTCGCTTCAAAATCAAAGAAAATAATTCACTTTTTAATAAAAATATATAACTCAATATTTGATAGACTGAAAATTTTCACTAATTTTGCAGTCTGAAAACAAAAAACATCTTAAAATACATCATAAGAGTTATGACAAAAGCAGAAATCGCAAACGAAATTGCAAAAAAGACCGGTATTGACAAGTCTACTACAATAGAAGTCATCGAGCAATTCATGACTGTAGTAAAGGAAAGCCTCGCACACGGAGAGAACGTTTATCTCCGTGGTTTCGGTTCTTTCATCATCAAAGAAAGAGCAGAAAAGACTGCTCGCAACATCACAAAGAATACAGCTGTCATCATCCCGGCTCACAACATCCCTGCATTCAAGCCGGCTCCCGTATTCAAAGAAGCCGTTGCAAAAGGCTAATCCTTTTCCTACACAACGATCTAAAAAAGATCCACTGATGGCACAAGCCTCAGCGGATCTTTTTCATTTTACCTTATCTCATAACTTAGGCTTGCGAAACTCCTATGATTATGACATACACAAACCATAGACTTCTCAGCAACGGTGAGCATAAAAAAAGCAGAGCCGACGTTTCGACTCTGCACCTATTTAATAGGAACTATTTCCAGAGATGATTTTCATTTATTGTAACTTATAAACTTACCTTTTTCAGTAAATTTTGCGTCCATGCCATTCGAAAGTTCAACGTCATAACCATAATTATTCTTTTCAATACCTGTAACTTTCACAGCATTTTGATTATCCTTCACAAAAGTCTTAATCGGTCTTGGAATCAAAGCGGCTGGAACTGCCTTTGAGCCTCCCACTTCCACCTCTTTCCAATTGCCATGCTTATCGAACGAGATTTTCGAACCGTCGGTCATCACAACGTCATATGCTCTAATCTGACCAAATTCCTTGCCTATCTTTATATGGCTGATTTCAGAATTGAAGTTTTCCGTGATGATGGCATGTGCCTGCTCAGGAAGTACATTTATATCGTGAGTGTAATTTCTTGCTGAAACTGAGAGAACTCCGAAAAAGATTGCGAATATTAAGGATAATTTTTTCATAATATTAAATATGATTGTGTGTTAAGAATGTGTCTTTATCCTTAAAATGACTTTATTCGCAAGATTGTTCACCATTTACAAAATTGTAATAAACCACAACAAAAATGCAACAATCTCCTATTGCCAAAAGCATAAAGAGCAAATGTCACTATTCAACTTTCTCGAGCGAAGGTTGAATTATTAAATAATTTTTCTTAACTTTGCAATTCATAGTAACGATCACCTAAAACTAACCTATTATTTAGACAATCATGAAAAAATTAATCTTCGGGATGCTAATGCTCGGTGTGGGAATATTCCTCAGCACTTCACCCGCCATCTCACAAGCCCGCTATGATTTTTCCAAATTGAAAATGGAAAATCTCGGACGTGGCGTGGTTGCTGTCAGAGAATCACCAGACAAAGTAAACATCTCTTGGCGCTACCTCTCCCAAGACCCCGAGTCACAATCTTTCGACATTTACCGAAACGGAAAGAAAATCAATAAGACTCCTATAATTGAATCCACTTATTATTCCGACAATTACAAAGGGAAAGAACCTGTCTCCTATGAAGTCAAACCGTCAAAAGGCAATCTTTCCGGCTCCTACACTCTTCCTGCTAATGCTCCACTTGGATATATCGATATTCCGTTGGATCGTCCGGAACTTGGCGTCGACATCTGGGGCAAGGAATATTTCTATAATGCCAACGATGCTTCTGTAGGAGATGTGGATGGCGATGGCGAATATGAGATAATTCTCAAATGGGACCCAACCAATTCTCACGACAACGCCCATGATGGCTTCACCGGTCCTACATATCTCGACTGCTACAAACTCGACGGAACTAAACTCTGGCGCATCAACCTTGGGGAAAACATCCGTTCCGGCGCACACTATATCCAGTATTTGGTCTATGATCTTGACGGAGACGGTTGTGCGGAAGTAGTTTGCAAAACCGCAGACGGCACTTTGGATGGGAAAAACAAACTCATAGGAAGTCTGAAAGCCGACTGGCGTAATATGAAAGGCCGCGTAATAGCAGGCCCGGAATACTTGACCGTATTTAATGGCAAATCAGGCGAAGCAATGAGCACAGTCCCCTATCTCCCGGCACGCGGCGAACTAAAGGATTGGGGCGACGGATATGCTAACCGTAGCGAACGCTATCTTGGGGCTATCGCTTATCTCGATGGTGTGCATCCGTCAGTAATTATGTGCCGAGGATATTATGCAAAGACTGCCCTTGCCGCTTATGATTGGGATGGCAATGAATTAAAGTTGCGTTGGCTATTCGATTCAAGCATACCGGGAAATGAGTCATTTGGTGGACAAGGGAACCATAATCTGCGCATTGCCGATGTTGATGGTGATGGCTGCGATGAAATCATCTATGGTCAGATGGCGGTAGACCACGACGGCAAAGGGCTCTATTCTACAGGGATGTATCATGGCGATGCCATTCATCTCCTTTCAGACGTGAACAATGAAAAATATTATGTATGGGGATGCCATGAAAACAAGAAGGATGGAACTTCGCTTCGCGATGCTGCTACCGGCGAAGTAATTCTCCGCTACCCGAGCAACAAAGATATAGGTCGCTGTATGGCTGGAGACATAGACCCTACTCATGAAGGGGTGGAATTATGGTCGCCCAGTTCCGGTGGGTTAAGATCTTTCAAAGGGGAAATCATCACTCCACAAAATGAGTTCTTGGGTGAGACTCATGCCCATATACCGGTCAACTTCTGTCTACTTTGGGACGGTGACCTGCTTACCGAACTTCTTGACGGCAATACAAAGACTCTGTGGGTAAGCAAATATAATTGGGAAACCGGAGAAGTGGACCGTATCAAGGAATTTGAGGGAGCGGCTTCCAACAATTGGACAAAGGCAAATCCATGCCTGCAAGCCGACATCCTAGGAGACTGGCGAGAAGAAGTTATTGCAAGAACCCCTGACAATCAATCTCTCCGTATATTTGTAACTGACTATCCGACCGACTACAGATTTCACACTTTCATGGAAGATCCGGCTTACCGAGTAAGCGTAGCCAACCAAAATGTAGCCTACAATCAGCCGGCCGAACCCGGATTCTACTTCGGGCCCGACCTCAAAGGCAAGAAATTCAGAGGCACTCTCATAAAATAAGATAAAGAATGTATGAGGGCAGAAGCCCGAAAAATAATGAATCATGAAAAATAAGAACTTAGCTATCCTCGCAATCCTCGCTCTGGCTGCCTGCGGCAAAAGCGAGCAGAAGCAAGCCGAACAGGAGATCAACGACTCCACTACCCCACTTCATCTACTTCAACCCGACTATAAGACTCCTTACGGGCAACTCAATCCTGATTCTGTAAAATCAGACATCGACAGAGTTTTCGCTTATATTGAAGAAGTAACACCCGCAAAGATGACAGATGGGAAAGTGAACCAGGGCACCTACCGACTGACAAGCTACGAATGGGCAGTGATGTATGATGCTCTTCTCGATGCGGCTAAAATCACCGGGGATAAGAAATACTCGGATTATGTCAGCGACCGCATACGCTTCCTCGCTGAAGAGGCTGATAAAGCCGGCGATGTCTCGGAAGATGGACAACTTCGTCAAGTGAAAGATCCACGTACTCTTGATGATGCCGGTGCTATGGCAGGCGCATGGATGCGTGCTGCCATGGCTGACTCCACCCTTAAAATAGATCCATACATAGAGCAATATTGGGCAGTTGTGGAACAAACCCCCGTTCATCTTTCCGATGGCACTATTGCACGCAACCGTCCCCACTACAATGCTATATGGCTCGACGACATGTTTATGGCTCTACCTTCCATGGCTGTAAGAAGCCAATATAAGGATCATCCCGAACAACTTGATGAGGCTGCACGTATAGCCACAGGTTTCTTCAAACGTATGTGGATGCCTGAGAAAAATATCTTCCGCCATGGATATCTTGAAGATGCCACACATCAGCCTTCGATGGCTTGGGGACGTGCCAACGGTTGGGCTATTCTTACTCTTTGCCAACTTCTCGACTATCTCCCTGAAAATCATCCCAAACGTGCAGAGATTCTTGACATCTACCGCAAACATGCCGCAGGGCTTGCAGAACTCCAAGGCATTGATGGATTCTGGCATCAGCTCCTCGACCGTCCCGAGACGTATGAAGAGACTTCTGCTACCGCAATCTTCGCTTACGCTCTCGCTCATGGTGTAAACGAGGGTTGGCTGGAAGCAACCACTTACGGACCTGTAGCCCAGTTAGCTTGGGAAGCAGTATCTACGAAGATTAATCCCAAAGGAGAAGTGGAAGGAGTATGTGTTGGCACCGGTATGGGTTTCGACCCCGCGTATTATGCATATCGCCCGGTTAGTGTCAAAGCAGCTCATGGCTATGGTCCGACTATTTGGGCTGGTGCCGAGGTATACCGAATGCTGAAAGACAACCATCCATACGTCAATGACAGTGCCGTGCATTACTACGACGTTGACCCGGAAGCAACCATGCCTCTATTCAGCCTCGACAAAGACGGGAAAGCCATTGAAATCCGACATTAAGATAAACTGATAATTAAGATTTATCCGTATAATCCAATATATTCCAATAATATGAAAAAATATCTTATATCAGCCGTTGCTTGCGGAGTAGCCCTCACTTCTGTGGCTCAGACTGACGCCTACATCAAACTTCGCGACGAGAAAAAGACTCATCCAAGAATCGAAGCCATTACATTCCCCGGCGATGCTAACACTCGCTATATGTATGATGCAATATATGGCCATGGCGCTGTAATTGAAAATCCTTGGGTTGCATACCGCGTATATATGGACAATCGTCAGAGTCTTGACCTCTACGTAAAGCAGACACCTCAACTCGAACTTGATGTCACCGGATTCTATACGACTCCTGATCAGTTGAAGGAAGGGTATGGCATCGATGTGCTTTGGGCTGGCAAATCTATTGCCGCAGGATCTTTCCGCGGGCTTCAGAATGGGAATCCGGTCACTATCGATACTGTGGCATCACGCACACAAAAAGTTATTGATGACCATACTATTCAAGTGATAGATAACGATTGGATATTCAATGGTCATCCAATTCAGATGACTCAAACTTATTCAGTGCTTCCCAATAGCCGCGACCTTTTCGTTGAGGTCAAACTCGATGGATATTTGCCTGATGACAAATTCTGCACCGGCATCCAAAAACTTGAATCAGATAATCAGGGTTTTATAAACGCCGAAGGCAGAGCTGCATCTTGGGGTAGCAACATTCCGGATAAAGGACATCCGGATATTGTAGAGCAAGTAGGTCTTGGTATCATTGTAGAGCCTGAGAATGTAGTGTCAACGGAAGAATCCGACCTCAACTACATCATAAATGTCCGACCCAACAACGAGGGCATCATACGCTATCGAGTAATTGCTTGCGGCGACCGCGAGAAAGATGGATTCAACAACTACAAAGACTGGTCTAAATACATAAAAGCACTGAAACATGTCGAATATTAAGTCTATATTAATATTTAGCCTTTTGTCTGCAATCGCCTTCCCTACGTTTGCCCAAGAGACTGTCAACTTCAATTTTGACTGGAAGTTCCAGCCCGGAAGCAATCCGGGCGCAGAGGCTGTCACATTCGACGAATCCGGTTGGCAAACTGTGAATCTTCCTCATGATTTCCAAATCAGCCAACCTTGGGTAGCCCCGGAAGAAGGTGACAACGGCGACAAATCAAACCTGATGGCAAACATTGCCAGCAAACTAAGTTCTCGTGGTTTCAAAGAAATGGGCGAAGGTTGGTATCGAAAGACTTTTACACCGGACCCGTCATGGGAAGCGAAACGCGTAGTTCTTGACTTTGAAGGCATCATGCTTGTAGGTGACGTCTACCTTAATGGCGAAAGAATCGGAGGCACTGATTACGGATATCTTGGTTTTGAATCTGACATCTCCAAGAAACTTAAATATGGCGAGCCTAATGTAATTGCGGTCAAAGCAGACACCGGAAAACCTGAAAATTCCCGGTGGTATACCGGTGGAGGTCTCTATCGCGATGTAAACATCAAAGTTGGAGATCCAAAGCAATATTTCACACGCAATTCCCTTTACATCACCACTCCGGAAGCCAAGGCAGATAAATCAACAATCCTCGTCGGTGGAGAACTTGCCACTTTCATCAAGACTGATAGTATCACAGTTGGAATAGAGATCTTCGACAAGGAGGGTAACCCGGTCTACTCAAACGTCAAGAAACATTGGAGCCATCCTCGCCAACATGTACGTGAGTTTCCTCTCGACAGCATTACGCTTACCGACGTAAATCTTTGGGACACTGACAATCCTTATCTTTTTACTCTGAAAGCCACCCTTTATCGTCCCGACGGAAGCATAGCAGACACTGCCACAGAACGCTTCGGCATCCGAGAAGTTGAGTTTTCTCCGGAATTCGGTATGAAACTCAATGGCAAGAAGGTGCTTCTTAAAGGGATAGCCAATCATCACACACTGGGAGCATTGGGAGCTGCCGCATATCCTGCTGCTATTGAAAAGCGCATAAAGATGTTGAAAGATTTTGGATTCAACCATATCCGCACGTCTCACAATCCATATAGCGAATCTTTCCTTGATCTTTGTGATGAATATGGCATCCTCGTAGTCGACGAACTCTATGACAAGTGGACTCAGCAATATTCAGGTGGGCGCACTCCATGGGAAACCCGCTGGCAACAGGATGTGCCTGAATGGATAAAGAGAGACCGCAACCATCCGAGCGTTGTGTTCTGGAGTCTTGGGAACGAACTCCAACTTATCCCTGATCTCCCCTACAACGATTGGGGTATCACTCCCTTTAAACTCCAGAAAGAACTTCTGCAAAGATATGATTCCACTCGCCTCGTGACTGTAGCCATGCATCCACGTGGACGCAACGAGCATACAGATTCACTTCCTGCGCCGCTGGTGGAGCATACTGACATAGCTGCCTACAACTACCGCTACATGTATTTCCCGGGCGACTCTAAAAGATATCCTTGGATGATATTCTATCAAAGCGAAGCGAACACCAGCAACATGGGTCCCAATTTCTTCGAAATGGATCTTGATAAAGTAATTGGACTTGCCTATTGGGGAATGATAGACTATCTTGGAGAGTCGCAAGGATGGCCCGAAAAAGGTTGGACTCAGGGTGTCTTTGATATTGCACTTGACCCAAAACCTATGGCATATTTCCTTAAGTCTTTTTTCAAGCCTGAAGAACCGCTCGTATATATAGCGCCTTTTGAGACAACCGAGACCACACAATGGAACGGTGTGACAATGGGTGGCAAGAAATTCACCGACAGTTGGAACTTCAATCCGGATAGCGAAGTGAATCTTTACACATACACTAATGCTGATGAAGTTGAACTTAAAGTGAACGGCAAGTCTATAGGCAGAAAGACTAATGACATTTCCAATCCCAAGAACCGTAACCGCATCATGTGGGAAAAGGTGCCATATCAAAAAGGTAAGGTAGAAGCCATAGCATATAAAAACGGTAAGGAGGTGGCTCGTCATAACTTGACCACACATGGAGATGCCAAAAAACTTAAAGCCACACCAGACAATTTTGAGTGGAAAGCCGATGGTTTGGATCTTCAGCATGTAAAAGTGACTGCCGTAGATGCCAAAGGATTGACTGATAAGAATGCCTCAAATCTATTGACATTCGATGTGACAGGTCCGGCTGAAATTGTCGGTGTTATCAATGGAAATCAGAGGAGTGATGAGTTGACCATCGGAAATACAAGGAGTCTTTATAATGGAACAGCCACTGTCATACTGCGAAGCAAACGAGAACCGGGGGCCGTCACACTCACAGTAAAATCTGAAGGCTTGCCAACCCAAAAGCTGAATCTCCAGACGAAATAATCATCCATGAACTATGTAATACCCTTTCGCAAAATCCGAAAGGGTATTTTTTTGTACTTAAGACTTAAATTTTATTTCAACAATGTAACAAATCTGTAATAAAACTTTAATGCTATCCTTTTGCTCCTATGAATAAAAGTAACTAATTTTGCAATCCACTAACCGACCCCGATTAAATGAAAAGACACAATATAATTACTTTCATTATAATGCTGGCATTAGCCTTACCGGCTTTAGCCAATAATAAACCTGCAAAACAACTTCTTTTACAAAAGTATAAAGAAGAATTATCCTCTGCCACAACAGCACGAGATAGTCTGAGGTTGCTTTACTATCTATTTGATCTCTCTGACAGGCAAGGTCAAAAAGAATATGCATGGGATATTTACTACACCGCCGGGAGGGCTGAAGACCTCAACGCTCAACTTGACATGCTGAGAAATCTTGGCACTTTCCACGCTAAAAATGACTCGATCGTAGAATTACTTTTGAAGCTTACAGACAAAATCTCAAATGCTGAGGCTAAGGCAGCAACCAAGACTTTTATTTTAAATCAGCAAATCAATGTCAAAAGCACCAAACCGGATGACACTAAACTTCAGTTAATGCTTCTTGACAGCATCACAAAATCACACAATCTTGAAGGGACTGATGTTTACGACAGAATTTCAATATTGTATCAGATAATTCAATATTTAGGGGTAGATGCTGATGGAGTCCTATTCAAGCAATGCCTTGATGCTTACGCAAAAATGATTGATGATCTTCCGGCAAGTGACTACCCTCTTAAGAATCAGTTCTACACAACTGCCGCTATGATTCATTCAAGAATAAACGGCAATCCTCAAAAAGCAGTGGAATATGATAGGAAACTCCTCGAAATTATTGATCATCTTCAACAAATGTATGTGAAGAAGAAACGTAATTTCAGAAACTACGACACCAATAAATTCATCTGCTACCGCAGAATGATGAGCAACTATTCAGCCCTGACGGATGAGGAGATCGAGACGATCCATGATAGCATTCAGGCTCTTTATGAAAGGAATGCAGATGTCAAAAGGACAATGGATCACAACGGACAGGCATTTGCTTTTTACTACATGGCAAGCAAAGATTATAAGAATGCCATCCCGGCTCTTCTCGCGATTTTAAAGCAACCGAATATTTCTACATATATGCGCCAGAAATATTATGGCATGATCATGGAGGCAGCCAAGGCTATAGATGATAAAGAGAACTACATTATGGCTATGGAGCATTTCATAGATCATAGCAAGACTATAGATAGCCTTCGAAAAATAACGATGCGTCGAGAAATCATGCTTCGTGACAGCATCATTCCCCAACCATTGCTTTATCTGGACTCAGCAAATATCAATAAAAAAGACAGCAGGACTTCCAGATCTCAAACTACTTGGATGGTAATTTCGTCTGTACTTGCCCTACTGCTGATAATTTATGCAATTTTATATTTTAGATTGCGTGTGAAGAAATCTGATCACTAATCCATTTTCCAACTGCCTGAGTGCCATACTCAGATTTGCCATCTTTTCCAAGATCCGGAGTCACAACGCCTTCGGCGATTGATGCATCGACTGCTTTTCTTACCGTCTTGCCCTCTTCTTCAAGCCCGAAATGCTCAAGGAGCATTGCCACTGAAAGAATCTGAGCAAGAGGATTGGCAATATCAAGACCGGCTGCTTGTGGCCATGAACCATGGATTGGCTCAAACACCGGTGTGCTTTCTCCTATTGACGAGGATGGGAGCAATCCCATTGATCCGCTTATCACACTTGCTTCATCGGTCAAGATATCTCCGAAAGTGTTTTCCGTCACCATTACATCGAAGAAGCAAGGATCTTGAAGCATCTTCATCGCGGCATTGTCTACAAACATGTAGTCCGTAGTCACTTCGGGCCACTTTGATTCCATTTCTTTTGCAATCTTACGCCAAAGACGGCTTGAAGCCAGCACATTAGCCTTGTCTACAACTGTAAGATGCTTTTTTCGACGCGATGCAAGTTCAAAGCCAACTTTAAGGATTCTTTCAATCTCAGGACGAGTGTAAAAGTTAGTGTCGTAAGCCTTGTCATCCGATTCATATTTCTCACCGAAATACATTCCTCCTGTCAATTCACGCACACAGACAAAATCTGCATCTCCGACTATTTCTGCCTTTAATGGCGACTTGTCTATAAGTGCCGGGAAAGTCTGAATCGGCCGGATATTGGCAAAGAGTCCCAGTTGCTTGCGCATTGCGAGAAGCCCTTGCTCCGGACGTACTTTTGCTTCAGGATTATTGTCATATTCAGGGTCGCCTACTGCTGAGAAGAGCACAGCATCCGAATCTTTGCAAAGTTTTAAAGTCTCCTCCGGAAATGGATTTCCTGTTGCTCTGATTGCGGCAGCCCCCGCCAATCCATAATCAAATGTGAACTCATGGCCGAATCTTTCAGCCACTGCCTTCATAACCTCCACGCCAACACGTGATATTTCCGGCCCGATTCCATCACCGGGCAATACGGCTATCTTAAGTTTCATATCAGTTTATTTTATCAGATATTCTTTATTTATGAATTATGCATTATTGACAACCGCCTTATTCACAGCATCAAGGAATGCCTCAGCAGACGCTGCTATGATGTCGCTATTTGCAGCAAAGCCATTATGGTTCACGCCATCACACTCTACAGTCATATGCACCTTTCCTACATCGTTGCTTCCCTTGTCGAAAGCCTGGATAAGGAAATCTTTAATTAGCATCTGACGGCTGATAATTTTCTTAATGGCTCTGATCGCGGCATCCACAGGGCCATTGCCCGATGCGCAAGCCTCGAATTTTTCTCCTGCTATATCAAGACCTACACTTGCCACAGGGCGTATTCCGACACCGCTTGACACTTGCAGATAGTCGAGTTTGATACGGTTGCGGGCTGAACGGTGCTCTCCGGCAAGCATCAGCACGTCTTCATCTACAACCTCACGTTTCTTGTCTGCAAGTTTCAGGAATTCTTCATAACACTTGTCAAGAGCCTCTTTCTCCATATGCACGCCCAGAGATTCAAGACGATGCTTCAAAGCTGCCCTGCCGCTTCTTGCCGTAAGCACAATTGCATTTTCATCAATGCCTACATCCTTCGGATCGATGATTTCGTAACTTTCCCTGTTTTTCAGCACTCCATCCTGATGTATGCCGGAAGAATGAGCAAATGCATTGCGCCCTACGATTGCCTTATTTGGCTGGACAGGCATATTCATCATGCTCGACACCATACGGCTTACGGAGGCTATTTTCTTGGTGTTGATATTCGTATCAAGATTGAGTTCTGCATGCGATTTAAGAATCATCGCCACCTCCTCAAGAGAAGTGTTGCCTGCCCGCTCCCCTATTCCATTAATAGTCACTTCTGCCTGGCGTGCACCATTCATGAGTCCTGAAAGAGTATTTGCTGTTGCCATGCCGAGGTCGTTGTGACAATGGGTTGCTATAGTCACTTTGTGTATGCCATCCACATGCTCCATCAGATATTTTATCTTCTCTCCAAACTCTGTTGGAAGACAATAGCCTGTTGTATCCGGTATATTGACTACAGTAGCGCCTGCCTTGATGACGGCTTCAACCACTCTCGCAAGATATTCATTGTCAGTACGACCTGCATCCTCTGCATAAAACTGAACATCCTCGACAAACTTCTTGGCATACTTCACGCAAGAAATTGCACGCTCAAGTATCTCTTCCGGAGTAGAGTTGAATTTATATTTTATATGCGAAGGAGAGGTGCCGATGCCTGTATGGATTCTTGGACGCTTTGCGAAACGCAATGCTTCAGCGGCTATTTTGATATCCGACTCTACGGCTCTGGTCAAGGCACATACGGTAGGCCATGTGACTGCCTTGGATATTTCCACCACAGAAGTGAAGTCGCCGGGACTGGAAACGGGGAAACCGGCTTCTATTATATCTACACCTAAGCCCTCTAATTTTTTTGCTACTTCCACCTTCTCTTGAGTGTTCAGACGACACCCGGGCACTTGCTCGCCATCTCTCAGCGTCGTGTCAAAAATATAAACTCTGTCGCTCATATACCTGTAGGATCTTTGAATCAATTTATACGTTTTAATTTCAATTTTCTCTAAATAAGCATTCTTATTTGTTATATTTCCCACATTTATCCCATTTATCCCCTCAGATTGAAACCACAAAGGTACAAAATTTAAATTTCATTTACAAACTAATTTTATAAAACAGCATATATTTTTGCAAAATACTCTTTTTTTTCTTAATTTTGTACCCAAACAAACAACTCAAATAATAAATAAACATGAACGAACTGTTTACAGTAAAAGATAAGGTCGTCGTCATCACCGGGGGCACAGGAGTGCTTGGCGCGTGCATCGGCGAATATCTCGCCCTTGAAGGTGCAAAAGTTGTCCTCATGGGTCGCCGCAAAGAAGAAGGAGACAAAATAGTAGCCGAAATCAAAGCCAAGGGTGGCGAGGCAATCTTCCTTGTCACAGACGTAATGAATACGGAAAAGGTAGAAGAGAATTGCGCTGAAATCCTTGCTAAATATGGCAGAGTAGACGCATTGCTCAATGCCGCCGGCGGCAATATGCCCGGTGCCACAATCGCTCCGACAGGCAATTTCTTCGACCTTAAAGTTCAGGAGTTTGAAAAGGTGCTGGGACTAAATCTTACAGGCACTGTAATCCCTACTCAAGTTTTCCTGAAGCCGATGGTAGAAGCAGGAAAGGGAGCTATAGTCAACTTCTCTTCAATGGCAGCGTTCCGCCCCATGACTCGCGTATGCGGTTATGCCGCTGCTAAGGCAGGCATAAGCAATTTCACTGCATTCCTCGCTAATGAAGTGGCTACAAAATTCACTCCTGCAATCCGTGTTAATGCTATCGCACCTGGATTCTTCCTCACAAACCAAAACCGCGCTCTTCTCACTAATCCTGACGGTTCGCTTACCGAACGTGGAGCAGACGTTATCCGTCAGACTCCATTCAAGCGTTTTGGCAAACCTGAAGAACTCTGCGGCACTATCCAGTATCTTATCTCAGATGCCTCTACATTCGTCACCGGCACAGTGGCAGTAGTCGACGGAGGATTCAATGCCTTTGCAATGTAATTCGATCAATGCATAATTCTCAATGCATAATTCATAATTACAATTTAAATGGGAAAGAAGAAGGGATATGATGTGAGTGTGCCGGGAGGAGAGGAGAAGGTCTTGCTGCATACGTGCTGTGCCCCTTGCTCCTCTGCCATAGTGGAATGCTTATTAAAGCATGACATAACTCCTACCATTTTCTACTGTAACCCCAACATCTATCCCCTTGAGGAATATCTGAAGCGTAAGAATGAATGCACAAGATATGCCGAATCCCTCGGATTGGAGATAATTGATGCCGACTATGACCACAATTCTTGGCTCGGTTGCGTCAAGGGATTGGAATGGGAGCCGGAAAGGGGTAGCAGATGTCTGAAATGCTTCAAGTTGCGGCTTCGTAAGACAGCCGAGTATGCACGCGACAATGGTTATCGCGTAATTACCACCACCCTTGCATCCAGCCGTTGGAAAAGCCTGGAACAGATTGAGGAAGCGGGACTCGCTGCATGTGCCGACATACCTGAAGTTACCTACTGGACCCAAAACTGGCGAAAAGGTGGTCTCTCAGAGCGTAGAGTTCATATCATCAAAGAAATGAACTTCTACAATCAGACATACTGCGGCTGCGAGTTCTCAATACGGAATAATTGAGAATTGAGAATGGGGAATTGAGAATTGAGGCTTTTAACTGATCATTAATAATTTATTATTCATCATTATAAAAATGCAAACCCTAACAAACACCGATTTCAACTTTAAAGGTCAGAAATCAGTATATCACGGCAAAGTCCGTGACGTTTATGACATCGACGACAAATATCTCGTTATGGTTGCAACCGACCGTATCTCTGCTTTCGATGTAATCCTCCCGAAGGGCATACCCTTCAAAGGACAAGTGCTGAATCAGATTGCCGCACACTTCTTGAAGGCTACTGAGGACATTGTCCCCAACTGGCTTGTAACAGTGCCGGATCCTATGGTGACAATAGGTCTAAAATGTCAGCCGCTCAAGATCGAAATGATTGTCCGCGGTTATCTTGCCGGCAGTGCATGGCGTGACTATGAGGCAGGTGCTCGTGAAATTTGTGGAGTTAAACTTCCAGACGGATTGAAGGAAAACCAGAAACTCCCCCACCCCATCCTTACTCCGACAACCAAAGCAGACGAAGGGCATGACCTTAATATATCACACGATGAGATCATCGCTCAAGGACTCGTCAGCGCTGAGGTCCTTGACCAGGTGGAGAAATATGCACTTGCCATTTTCGAACGTGGTACAAAGATGGCAGCCGAACGTGGACTCATCCTTGTAGACACCAAATATGAATTTGGACTTCTCGATGGCAAGGTGATCCTAATCGATGAAATCCACACTCCGGATTCAAGCCGTTACTTCTACGCAGACACTTATGAAGAACTCTTTGAGAAAGGACTCCCCCAAAAGCAACTCAGCAAGGAATTCGTACGCCAATGGCTCATAGCCAACGGTTTCATGGGCAAAGAAGGACAGAAAGTGCCGGAAATGACCGATGCATATTGTGAAGAAGTCAGCGACCGCTACATCGAGCTCTACGAGCACATCACCGGCCTCAAATTCGACAAGCAGCCCTGCGACAACCTCGCCGACCGCATCGAACACAACGTATCTGAATCCCTGAAAACCCTATAATGGAACAGAGGTTTCCCCAATCTCCGACCAAAATCAAAGCAAACAAAGCATCCCACCCCGGGATGCTTGTTTGATATTAAATAATATTATTGCCCTTTATCAACGCCTTACTTATTGATAATCAATTTTCCACCAAATGCACCACCTTCACGTTTAATGATTTTAGAATTAGTTAAATATTCTATATCGCGAAGAATAGTACGTTTAGATACTTTAAGTATCTTTGCGATTTCTTCACTGGTTATAGAAGGATTAGATTTTAAGATTTTCAATATAGAACATCTTCGTATTGTAGTCTTGGTGACATTTTCTGGGTTCTCGGTGACATTTTCATCTTCGGTATTGCCTGTCAATGGGAGTGTGAGCCATACTGAACTGCACCCCAAAAGTTAGACAAAAAACTTTTGGGGTGCAGTTCAAAATGACGCATCCTCTCATTGTTTTAATTCATAAGGCGTCAAAGATGGAAAAATAGTGTGATGTCTCAATGTACAGATAGTTAAATCTTCTTAAGAACTGAAAATTTCACATTTCAGAGTTTCTAAAATGTTTTTCAAGTTTATCAACGCCTTCATGATGTTTCTGAGGATTCTTCTTTTTTAATGCTTGGATGTTTTGAAGTTTCCATCTTACCGAAGGGTATTTGCTCAGATCTCCTGCACAACATTTATTCCAGTCAGGATTACCATCCTCGAATGAAATAAGGAATTCCCGGTCAGTTTCGTCAAGACCATGATTGACGACTTTGATAAGATTGTTCCTTGACATTTCGTAATCTTCGTACGTAAAGGGTTCATCTGTCATACCCTCAAACTGATTCTCCAATGCTTCAGTCTGATTGATTGGATTTGGATATAAAGACTCAACTATCGGCTTGTCACTACCCAGCAGACAAAGCATAAAACCTGTCTTTACATCTGCAAAATCCTTGTCAGTGATTTCCCGACAGTCAAAAAGATCACGGGGATGCTGACGACCAAGTGCCGCTGCAATCTTTCCTCCATATAGTTGTGACCATGAAACGATATTGGCATAGCATGTCATGCCAAACTCATTCTTAGCCTTATCACACAACTGTTTCTTCTCGGCATTCCCTATCAGCCCTCTTTTTGTACCGTTGACTTCAATCTTTATAGTCGTACCTTCTTTTGTGCATTGCAACTTCCATACATCTTGCTTATGTATGACACGTATTCCTGGGACAGCCCTTTCAATAGAGATTTTTAATGCCGCCAAGTGAGTGTTGATGGATCTAAGACTTGACTCCCTGTCAGCTATGGGAATATACGTAATATCAATGTCAACAGAATAGCGGTTGAGATTCCTATGGAAAAGATTAATGGCTGTTCCCCCATGAACAGCGAAATCCTTTATTCTGAACACCAGCGGCATTACTCTGATGAGAAGTGCCACCTGATTACGATATGCTTCATTCATAGTCGTGAAGTTCTTTGGGAACGGTTATTCTATACTTGGATACATACGAACCATTCTCTACAAGCTGTAGTTTCGAGTTGCTTATGCCCAGTGCATTCATATCGAGCAAGTCAAACCAATAATGACATGCTTTTTCAGCCATATAAAGAAACATCCTTTTAATTTTCTGGCTCGAAGTGTTTTCCAATGCTTTCTGGACTCTCTCAGGGTCAAGAGACGTCAATTGCTCCATTAGATAATAAAGATCCATATAGTTGTAATGCGACGGAACAAGATGCAGACATTCCATAAAAGCCTGTTCAGGAGCAGATACTCTCAACTCCAAATTATCTTTTGACAATATTTGTGTCATGGGATTTTTGAATATCCCTGTGGAAAATGGCGTTATACTCATGTCAAACTTTCCACTCTTCACCCATTTCCCCGGCTTGAACGGATCAAACGATACAATAAGTTTTGGTTTTCCCATCGGAATATAGTGACTGAATCCATGAAGTTCAAGAGCGGAATGGGCAGCGATGCGTACCTTCTTTTCTGTCTGCCTGTTGAATGAATGGACTGCAGCCAACGCTGAAAGTTTCTCGGATTTACGAAACATTACTCCGCTGGTCAGGGATTCCAGCCAACCAGATTCCCGATACCTCTTTATCAGTTGTGCCGAGTAACCCATCCTGTCAAGCCATTCAGAGAAAAACAGTCCTCCGTAAGTCCCATCAGAAAGCAATCGGTTGATTTTTGAACTTATTGATATATCCATAGTGTATTAATATTTCTAAAATTCAACCACAAAATTACAGAATAAATTCCAGAGTGACAACTTAGGTTGAAATAATTTATCACCAATACACTCAAAGTATATTTAATTGATAATATTTCAACTATTCTTATTCACAATAATAGACTCAT
>CAMWQF010000008.1 GCA_947176285.1 uncultured Porphyromonadaceae bacterium | reverse complement strand
GATTGCTGAAGTTACTGTATACAACAGTGATTTCAATGGCGTAGAGTCAGTAATGGACGACAAACACAAAGGATCTATCGACTATAGTCTGCCATATGAGGTATACAATATGAGCGGAGCAAGAATTGGAGAGTCTAAGAATGGCTTAGGAAATGGAATATATATCTTGCGTCAAGGAAATACAGTAAAGAAGATTGCAGTAAGATAGGCTTGAATTATTGAATAATATTGGCAAGGCATCCAGGATTGGATGCCTTGATTTTTTAATGGGGGATACGCTATAAAGGGATGTTTATGGTGGATGGCTGAACCGGTTGGATTGATGGAGCATGATGGAACGTGATATATCATGATATTTGGGATTTGGAAATCAAAAACCATTGATTTCAAAGTGGGAATTTCCCGACTATATTTTTTGAAAAAATGGGATAAAGGATTTGGATATGCTGAGGAGATTTCGTAAATTTGCACTATTTGATAGAAATTTCAATAATAACCCACTCTCTGAGTCCAATCTTCCGAGAGACAACATTTAGATCAAATTATGGGAGTCGAAATCAAATTTTCCCAATCTTATTTCTTGCTTAATTCATGGGCGCTTGCGAATATTATACAACTTGGAACTCAGAGTTTCTGTGACAGATTCGTGAATTATGCTATAGATCCCGGAAGGCGTCTGTATGATCAGATGGTGATGGCTGCTCGGTGCGGAGTCGCTAATATAGCGGAGGGATCTGCTCGGTATTCTACTTCTATGGAATCGGAAATGCGACTGATTGATGTAGCACGGGCAAGTTTCGACGAACTTCTCGGCGATTATTTCAATTTTCTACTTCGCAGGAGAGCCGATATTTGGGTGATGGGGAATCCGAACCGTGAAGCAATCTGGAAAACGGAACTTAATCGCCTTAATTACTCCAACAGTCTAATGCATGATGCAGCAATCCATATCTTAACGCAGAAAGAGAAATATGATCCATGGATTGAGAATTCAGACCCGGATATTGCAGCAAATGCCATGCTTGTACTTTGCGAAAGAATCAACGGAATGCTCGAAGGACAGTTGCGTAGTATTCTTGAAAGATTTAAGGCACAAGGTGGCTTCAGCGAAAATATGACGGCAGAAAGAATTGAAGCGCGTAAACAAAAGGCCTCAGCGGAAAATGCACCGCTCTGCCCGAAATGTGGTAAGCCAATGCTTAGACGGACACAGAACCGAGGACAACAACAGGGACGAGAATTTTGGGGTTGCAGTGAGTATCCGAAATGCAATGGGACTAGGTCGATGAATTCATGATATATCATGATGCAACCTGATAGATCTTGATGTATCATGACTTTTTGGCAACGCTATTCTCAGCATATACTTAGGAGCATGAGGCGGCGCCATTTGCGGTAGCCGAAGAAGGCGATGATGGTGTAGAGGGCGTAGAGGATGCCGTAGAGGGGGATGCCTTTGTACCAGTAGAGGCAGGCGCAGACGGCATCGACCAATATCCAGGCTATCCATTGCTGGAGGTATTTGCGGGCAAGCATCCACATTCCTACAATGCTGAGAGCGGTAGTAAAGGCGTCGGGGATTGGGACTGTGCTGTCGGTGAGATAGTTGAGAATCAGATACAGGCCTAGCCATAATAGGAGGAATACTCCTATGCATGCGGCAAGCATTCTTACAGGGATGTTTGTGATTGGAAGTCCGGAGGTTTCATCGGAGGAATCGGAATTATCGGAGTGCTCGGAAGAATCCGATTTGGCAGTTTTCCTGTGACCTCGTGTCCAGATAATGAAGCCGTAGATGGCAATTACCAGATAGTAGATGTTGATAGCGAAATCTGCGTATATCCCTTTGCTGAAATATATCCACATCGAAATTGCCGGCATCACCATGGAGGCGTACCAGAGTTTCCAGTCGGCATGATATTCCCACCAGAGATAGAGTAGACCAACTGTGAAGCCTAATAATTCGAGAATTTTGTCTATATTATTAATTATTATATCCATATTTATTACCAAAAAGCGCCTCTCCGAGGCTACTTCGCTATTATCCTAATTACCCCAGACTAAAGTCTGGGGTTTTGGCATAATCATCAGGTCTCCGACCTGATTCTATATACTTATTAGAGTTTCTCTATTCTGAGATCTCAATCATAATAACTATCAAGTCTCAATTCCCAATTCTCAATTCAAAATTATTAGAAAGAGAGGGTAACTGTAGCGAGGACGTTGGTGGTGGCTTGGGCAGCAAAGCCGGCATAACGGTAGATAACAGGTTTGCCGTCTTCGAGGTAATAGCCGGCACCGGCGTAGCCG
This sequence comes from uncultured Porphyromonadaceae bacterium, assembly GCA_947176285.1. Classification (GTDB taxonomy): domain Bacteria; phylum Bacteroidota; class Bacteroidia; order Bacteroidales; family Muribaculaceae; genus Lepagella. Next base: position 21,672 of record CAMWQF010000008.1, on the reverse strand, counting down.
TTGTTGCAGTATTTTTCGTTGAAGATGTTGTAGACTGTAACGCCAAGGCGAAGTTCCTTCATGCCTTTAATTTTTTTGAAAGTGTAAGCCAAAGCAAGGTCTGAGACGAAGTAGGAGTCAAGTTTTGCCTCAGCACTCCGAGCATTGTTCATATATTGACTTGACACATAGCGACTCATAAGAGAGGCTTCAAACCCTTTGACATTGAAATTGAAAGCATTGTGCAAGATGAAGTCAGGAGAAAATGCTATCGGAGTGTCTCCACAATCAATTGAGATAGGATTGGTCCATTCATCTTCATAAATGAATTCTGTGAAATTCTTGATGCGATTGCGGGAGAGTGTCGCATTAATCTGCCAGTCAAACCAATATACAGGACGCAAAGCACCTTGAAGCTCTATACCCATTCGGTAGGACTTCGGAACATTGACACTGATGGCATTACCTGTATCAGAAAGTTCACCGGTCACTACGAGTTGATTCTTATAGTCCATATAATAAAGACCCGCACCCACGTTGAAAAGCGAATTGCCATATGAATATCCCGCTTCGTAGTCGAACATCCGTTCCGCCACAGGATAGTGTTCCGGATCGCTGTCAGTGAAATTATCACGAGTAGGTTCTTTATGCGCCACGCTCCATGAAGCATAAGTGCGGTGTCCTCCGTCATTGTATGAAACGCCAAGTTTCGGGTTGAAGAAATCCCACTTGCGCTTCAGATCGAGTATACCCATACCACCAATATTCCAATCGTAATTGTCACTCACACCGCGAATTGAATAGTCTATATGCCGATACTGCAGATCTGCATAGGCAGAAAAACCAGCACCAAATGAATAGTCGCCACGCAAGAAAACATTAGAATCAAACTTACGTCCGGTATTACTGTAATATTCCTGAAGAGGGTCAATCGCTCCCATGAAATTACGCACCCACTTCACTTTACCGAAATGGTTTCCACGATGCCAGTTTGCCGCGCCTCCACCTACAAGTGTCAGCGCATCCTTCTGGTAGCGAACGTTGACCATACCTCCTCCAAAATCATTGTCGTTAAACTTCAAACGTATCAAATCGGACTTTGACACCATATTCCCATCAGCATCGAGGAAAGGGGAAAGTCCGTATTCCTCGAGAGTACGTTTTGTCTTATACTGATCGTAGTAGCCGTCGCCCTTGGTGTAGTGGAGCGTGGCGTTGAGGGTCACGTAATTGCCTATATATTGATTTAGGAGAAGTTGGAAATGATGCTGCGTGAAGTTGTCGCATTGATCGGGATAGAAAGCCACAGACCCATCTGAAGCCGTATACTTGCCACATGGATTGTAACGACGTCCATATTCTTCCATCTCTTCCTTAGAGGCGTAGTCCCAAGCCATGTATGTGCGTTCTTTGCCACCGAATGCAAGGAGCCGCAGTGTGGTATTGTCGGTGCGATATGCAAGTTGCCCCATATAACTCCAAAGTTGAGAGAAGGCTCTGTCAATGTATCCGTCTGAGCCAATATGACTGATACGTGCGTCAACACTCCAATGGTCGCCGAAAAGTCCGGAAGAAACTTTTACAGTTTCGCGGTTTGAATTGTAAGATCCATAGGATGCAGAAACCATTGCGGAACGTTCCGTAGCAGGATAATCGGTCAGCATATTTATCGAGGCTCCGAATGCACCTGCACCATTTGTAGAAGTTCCTGCTCCCCTTTGTATCTGGATATCATTGAGGGATGAAGCGAGGTCGGGCATATTAACCCAATATACATTATGGCTCTCACTGTCATTTATGGGCACACCATTTGCCGTAATATTGATACGAGATCCATCTGTGCCACGCACGCGGAGACTACTATAGCCAATACCGGCTCCGGCATCGCCTGTAGATATAATTGAAGGGGTCATTTCGAGAAGGGAGGGAATGTCGCGTCCATCGTTGCTTTTAGCAATATCCTTAGAATTGACATTTGTAAAGGCGACCGGAGTCTTCACACCGGCACGATTTGCCGTCACTTCAACTGCGTTAAGAGCAGTATACACACTATCGAGGCTCTCTAAGAGCGACGAGGCTTCAGCATTATCAGCCGAAGCAGGGAACGTGGACACGCATATAAGCGCCACGCCCCATGAAAAGGTCTTTTTCATTTCTTCAAATTTTTCTTACGCCGGAATTACCCGGGTCAAGTTCAGAGGGTTTGTTCTCAGCCTTTCGGCACCCCTAAATTTAATTAATATGTGAATCCCTCAGGATTCGAGTGCAAAATTAAGGATAATATTTGGAATAATCAAATTTTAAGCCAACTGAATTTAGCCCTCACTTCGTTCGCGCCACAATCCTTTACTATTTTAGTGGAGGATTGAGTGGTTGCGGGAATCGGGGGAGAGGGCGGAGCGGCGCCAACGTGGGAGCGATTCGCGGTAGCTACGGAAAGAAAGAGAGCGCAGGCTATCTTCCTTCTCTATACTTCTACCCAAAGTAATTGCAACAGAGTCACCAATGGCTCCTCCTGATATAAGCAATACATCGGCCACTTGACGAGCCTCAAAATAGGCACTGTCGATATGATGTCGGATTGTAAAGGGAATCAAATTTGATGGGAAACGAACCAATGCCGATTTAGCCACATGCAAAGCCTGGTCGTGGCGACCATCTTTTGAAAGAGACTCTGCCAATCTAATCAGAGACGCCCGCTGAATAGCAGCCTGCGACAATACATCCACTCCGGGATATGGAGCGCGGTCAAGCCCACCCCAACGAAGTTTTGGAAGTGCATCGAGAGATTCATCAAGAAGCACTATGGAATCAGGAGCAAGCGGCATGAGTTTGCGTGTGAACAAGGCTTGACGAGTAAAGGGGAAAAATCCTACGTATTTATTTTTTTGCAGTTGCTGATACCAATATACGGGACGCGGATAGCGCAGAGCAGCGTTTGTAGCCACAATATCAATTTCAGCAACTTCACGAAGCCCGGCAATTGAGCCAGCCCCCTTACCGGGAATAGAAAGAAGATCGAACACCCAATAATTTGCGGAGTCCTTCCCCATTACAAGCCAACGGTTTTTAAATGATGGCGTAGGAGCCATATCAGAATATAAATCTTTTAATGCATCAATAGCAAGAACAGTATCAGAGAAGGCAGACGGAAATCTCACCATATTATAATTGCCAAGAGCGATGTCTCCTTCTTTAGCGGTCATTCTCAATCCCTCATATCCATAACGAGGAATCATAAGTTGACGCACATACCAGTCACTACCCAGATAGGCATTGCAAATCACAGTCACATCCCTACGCACACCCATTACCTCTTGGGCAAACCAAAGCGGGAAAATGAAATTGTCGCCATCCACAAAAAGGATTGCATCCTCGTCGAGCGACTCAAGAAGATTAGAGGCATAGTCGAGCGTTGCAGAACGATAACTGCGATCGTGGTCGCCATAGTTTTCTGCCAGCATCCACAATGGCACAGCACACACTGCAGACAATACCACTCCCCTCATCCACTTTTTTCTTGCCGACTTAAGAAGAAGAAACATGCCAAAAGAAATCCACAGGGCAAATGTCCAGAAACTTCCCATAAAGGAATAATCTCGCTCACGTGGTTCGCCAGGGGTCTGATTCAGATAAAAGACAATTGCAATTCCGGTCATAATAAACAACACCAGCGATACCCAGGCAGCATGGCGCATTTTAATAGTCACAAACTTTCTGCGTGCCCCTTTGAAAAGCCAAACAATACCAATTATTCCTAAAATAAAAGGCACTGACCAATATCGATTTCTTCCTTCATTATCAGATCCAAGTTCAGGAGGGAGTTGCGACTGAGGTCCAAGCATAAGGTCATCAATGGGATCAACACCTGTAATGAAGTTTCCATGGTCGATTTCACCGGTGGAGGAGACATCATTTTGCCTGCCGGCATAGTTCCACATAAGATAGCGCAAATACATATAGCCTATCTGATAACCGAACAAATATGACAACGACTGCATATAAGAGGGACGCATGGAATATCTGACTATAGGATTGCCATCAGCATCCCGCATCGGAACCGGATTGCCTACAGAATCAAAAGCCTCAGATATACGCACCTGCACCATATTTGCCGAATCCATACCGGTCCAATCTCCATAAGCGACAATATTGCCGGGTGAAGATCCATGAATTCTTGGCATCCACATATTTAACTCAGGAGTAAAACGTGGATAAGTTCTGAACCCGGACACTACATAGCCAGTTGGAGCCAAACTTTTTTTCGAAATTTTATCGTTGATCTCACGATCCGCCTCTGTCAGAAACCTTGAACGATCAGGGATATGACCTGCCCGCACCATAGGACGCATGTCACGTCCCCTTTGCTCCATTGCATTCCAAGAATAGTCACGAAGTGTGTCGCCACGATCATTTACAGACACTCTTTCAATACGCATGACACGACTATAGGGGGTTCGACCATAAAACAACGGGGCTTCAGCATACTGCCGGCGGTCAAGATAATCAGCCAAACGGAATATATCGGATGGATTTCCCTCATTAATGGGGGGATTTGCCCAAGATCGGATCGGGATAAGAATATAGACGGAGAAACCCAGCATGACAGCAGCCAAGCACCATAAAGGCACAGAAACCTTCATGCGAGAGTTTTTAGCAATAATTGCCAGAAATATGACAACTGCCAAGGTTGCACACCAGAAAAATATTGCTCCTGTCCAATAAGGGAGGCCCAAAGTATTTACCGCGCATAACTCTACATGTGCAGCCAAGGCTAACGACATAGGGATAAGACCTTTCAGGATCAGCACAACGACTACACACCCCACCAATAGGGCGGTAGACATTCGAAGAATACCGAATCTCTTCTTTCCCCTGACACGAAATGCCATCACCATCGCTATTGCCGGCAAAGCGAGAAGATTTAGTTGATGCACTCCAATTGAGAAGCCTATTACATACATCAGGGCTATAACCCATCGGCATCGAGCAGCGTAATTAAAGGAAAATGCCCATTTGAGCGACATCCATACAGTAAGAGCAGAGAGGAACAACGACATGGCATACACCTCTGCCTCTACGGCACTATACCAAGCAGAATCAGACCAGGCAAAGCAAAGAGAACCTGATAGAGAAGAGACCGAGATAGCAATCCTCTGCCACTGTTGACTACGTTTTACATACCATATCCAACGCATTATAGTGATAGAGACAGAACAGAGAATCATAACCGCGAGAGCCATGAAAAGTCCCGACATCATATTGACAACGCGAACCTGCATGATAGGGTCTGAGAAAAAACAAGACACAAACCGATGCGCAAGCGCCCATCCGGGATTTCCCGGAGGATGACCCACTTCAAGACGAAGCGCTGTCATAAGGTATTCAGGACAGTCCCAATAAGATGCGCCCGGATCGGCAGTAAGCCAATATACCAAAAGAGAAAACAGGAATGCAATCCAAGGAGATGCCTTGAATGCATAATTCATAATGTATAATGCATAATTATGAATTTTCCTCATGAGTCGACTAATTTTTGTTGGCTACTTAACAATTCCTTTGTCGAGAAGGCGTCGCTTCACTTGCATGCGAAGCCATGTAGGAGTTATACCTATAAAAAAGATAGCCAGCCGATTGACTAATCCATTAATATATTGTTTTTTCCCCTTGAGCATGGCTTTAATAGCCTTCTCTGCAAATCTATCCGGCTTTGCTACAGCACCAATCCCAACAGCAATTTTCATCAAATTATCCGGAAGGCCGAAAAGAGAGGTGGCGATACCTCCGGGAGCAGCTACTGTGGCAGATGACCCATAATCTTTGAGTTCATAGTGGAGAGCGCGCGTGAAAACACGAATATATGCTTTAGTGGAAGAATACATTGCCAGACCCGGCATCGGCATCCAGCAAGACATTGAAGACATATTAAGGATACGCCCGCTTCCACGCTGCTTAAATCTTCGCGCAAAATATAGGGATAACATGGTAGTAGCGCGGACATGGAGATCTATAAAACACCGAATTTTCTCATCTGCTGTGTCTGCAAGTTGGCGAAAACTGAATATTCCGGCATTATTGATAACGAAATCAGGATCTAAGTCATTAGCACCAAGGAATGCAGCCAACATTGACTCAGCATGAGGGTCGGTAAGATCGAGAGTGAATGGGAGTGCCTTGATTCCGAATTCATTTTCCAAAGACAGGGCAGCGTGACGCAGAGGGTCGACCGTCACACTTACCATAACGAGAGAACAGCCACGACGTGCCAATACACGACAGAATTCAATGCCGATGCCACCATCAGCACCGGTCACTACAGCCCATTTGCCTGAAAGGTCATTCTTCATTAATGCATAATTCATAATGCATAACACATAATCACCTGTCGCTCAATCAATAGCAATCAAGCATTAATGTCAATTATGCATTATATCAGATTAATTGATTAATTTCTACTTTTTATTCTCTCTATCTCCTTCCTTATCTTCAGGGGAAGATCGGGAACTGTGCAGTGGCAAGCCATCTCTCGGCTATACATCCTGGCTATGCAGTAGTTGACATGCTCACAACCACAATGATGCGCTGCTTCAGCAGCGAGTTTGTTGACAAAATCAGGTTCGCGAAGCAGTGCTCTTCCCATTTGCACAAAATCAAAGCCTTCGGAAAGCGCCTTGTCCATACTTTCTCCATCGACTACTCCACCGACATATACGAGCGGCAGTTTGAGTTCCTTTCGAAATACTTTAGCATCTTCGAGGAAATAGAGTGGTTTGAAGGGTTCCTTAGGAATCATGTATTTGCCTACCATGCGCACTCCATATTTTAGCCACCATAGTTTCATATAGTAGGTCATGGTGTAGAGAGGCATTTCCCCACGCATCACATACATAGGGGCTTTGCTGACAAATCCGCCACTAAGCACAATGGCATGTGCACCCAAATTTTCAATTTCCTTGGCAACAGATATACAATCATCGATTTCAAGTCCACCCTTGAAACCATCACGCATATTAGTCTTAACCAAGACCCCCATATCGCTTCCGGCGGCTTTCATCACTTCCTCCATACACATACGCATGAACCGCATTCGCGAATCGAGAGAGCCCCCAAATTCATCACGACGATGATTAGTGTAAGGAGAAAGGAACTGGGAGATCAAGTATCCATGGCCTGCATGCACTTCAACGCAATCGAAACCGGCATCGCGGGCAGTGCGGACGGCATCGCCAAAATCGCGCGCCATCTGCTTTAGTTCATCCTTTTTTAATCCACGAACTATTGTAGGAGAATACAGGTTGAAACCTGTAGAAGCGCCAACGGGAATACCTCCAGCAGTCTTAATGTGAGTCATATTGCCACAATGGCCAATTTGTATAGAGGCTTTGGCACCACGATCATGTATGCCGTCGGTGATTTCACGCAGGGAGCCGACGATTTCAGGACGCAGCCAAAGTTGCGTTTCGAAAGATAGAGCAGACCGATTGATGCCGGCGTAAGCCAATGTAGTCATACCGACACCCCCATCCGCCACGCTCCAATGATAGTCGCGGAGCATCTCAGTAGGATTATTATCTTTTCCCATTCCTTCGAAAGCAGCACTGCGGATGGAACGGTTGCGCAATTCTACGGGACCTATTTTTCCCGGAGTGAAGAGTCTGTCGTGGTTGGTCACCATATGAACGGAATAATGAATTTTCGATTGAGTTTTGTAAATTCTTCGCCAAATTCTTCTACATATCTGACATAGAGAGAGCGAGCTCTTGGGGCAAGGTTGGCGAATGTCCAAAGGGCGAATATCACTCCGGGGAGCGACCAAGTGAGCACAGCATATCCAACCCACTCAGTAAATTCACCGAAGTAATTTGCAGAAGTCACATATCGAAACATGCCTCCCTTCGGTATATAATGACTGTGGTCGCCAGGTTTACGAAGATGGCGGATGATATGATCTGATTGCAGATTGATACCCATACCTATTAAGAAAATCATTGCACCGATTATGAACTTCGGATTAGCAAGCCATGAAGCAGGATATGAATTAACAGGAGATAAATAAAATAGCCATCCTCCGATCAGATAGGCATTTATCACATTAAATATGCAACCTAAAAGAATTATGACCAAAGGCATCCTGTTTTTCCCTTTGATAAGAAATGGGAAAATGAATGAACGTTGGAAATAGTGGAGTAGGAAAAGTGACGCCATCACTATCAGAGCGGATTCTCCGCAACGATCCGAACAAGCCCATAAAACGGCCATACAAATGAATGACGGGGTCTCCATCATCACCCATCCAAGTCTATTGCCAACTGTCGGGCCCCATTTTGGATTATAAAACATTCCATATCCGGGAGTGACGAAGCGTAGAGCCACAAACACAACCACAGCAAGAATTATCATTATATATTCCACTGAGTGGAACACTATTGGGTCAAAAATAACGTTCATTAGATATAGACGTATAAGGAACTTTCCTAGAGGAAAAACGTTTCAGTCAATAATCAATGCAAAATTACGAAATTAACCTGACATTTGCAAAAATGAATAGAGATAAACCGACAAACAGACTAATATTAAGCATAAAAGAGCGTTCAAGCCATAGCATTGCCTTAGTAATAATTGCGTTAATATTTCTTATTTGCCATCCAATTGACGCAGAAGCAGAAGAAACAGCATTTATTCCGACAAGAACCCAGAAAGGAGTGAGAACTTCAACAGATATAGTGGCAGTGGCTCTTCCAGCCGCCGCTCTTGCTGCAACCATAATAGAGCAAGATTGGGAAGGACTGAAGGAGGGAGCATTCACCGCAGCTGCGACGGCAGGGGCTACTCTTATCTTGAAGTATTCAATTAAGGAAAATCGTCCGGATTTCAGCAACCATCACTCATTTCCATCAGGACATTCTGCAGTTACTTTTGCTGCCGCCACTTACATTGGCAGGAGATACGGGTGGAAATGGAGCATTCCTGCTTATGCTTTGTCGACATATACTGCTTGGGGGCGAGTATACGGGAGAAAGCATCATTGGTGGGATGTGGCTGCAGGGGCTGCAATCGGAGCAGCGAGTGCGATGATATTCACGCATCCATATATGCGGAAACATGAAGTGGCACTCGTGCCTGCAGTAAGTGACACGAGTGCCGGAATTGCGTTGGGGTTTAGTTTCTGAGTCTTTTAATAATAAGGCTAATAGGACCAATAAGCCAAATAAGATAATTAGACTAACAAGGTCAATTATTCTAATTATGAATAAAGTATTATTTATCGGAGATTATGGTGCGATAGTCGGAGAGGAAGTTTAAGAGTTGGAACACTCCTACAGCACAGCCAATGAGGACACCGAAGGTGATTCCAAGACGAAAATAAATGTTGTCACTCTTCCATGCTATCGCTCCAATAATGCCAAGCACAATCGGCAATAGAACTGCAATAAACTGCAAATGACGTTTTTTATAGAACAGAGCCTTCCGAATCACTTCAGTCACCGGCATCTTTACTACGTCGATGCTTTGAATTCCATTATAGAGCCATATGTCCATAACCGATGCAATGAGAGCATAAATGCCGAAAGCCACACCCATGAATATGCGCCAGCGAAAATCTCCCGGGAATATATTGGGATTGAAACAATAGGAAGCACTCAGCATTATGAGGACTATTCCCATAATTGAAAATCTCTTATATCGGTCGGCAAGATTCTGAAGAGCAGTTTTGCGTTTTCCATTGATAATGGTTTCGTAAGATCCTTGATTGCCGGGTATGGTGACATTAGTGTCTTGCCAGTTTTTTTTCATTTCTTCAGTCATGTTTTTTTGGTTTAAGGGTTTAAAGTTTAGGGGGTTTAAAGGTTTAGATGTTTAGGGGTTATGGGTATGTCGCTTAAATTCAAACACATAATCTGTCAGATATATTTTTGGCGTAGTTTTTCTTTTGCTCTATGGAGGCGGATTGCGACATTATTTCGTTTTATTCCGATTGTCTCTGCAATCTCTTCGTAGGAGTATTCATCAAGCCACATCATAAGAATTGCCTTGTCGACGGGATTAAGCGTGGCAATGCATTCGTAGAGATCCTTGACAGCATCACGCTTTTCTTGCGAATCGTCAGGCACAAGAATTACATCATCGAGTGATGACTGTGATGGGCGTTTGCTTCTTGTGCGCAGAGTAGAAACACAGGTGTTGAGGGCAATACGATATACCCATGTGCGGATTGAAGATTCAGTGCGGAATGAAGGCAGACCTCTCCAGATATTTACAAGCACATCTTGATAAAGATCTTCCAGATCTTGTGGATTACCGGCATATCCGAGACATATTCGCCTGATCATAGCATCGTGGATATGCACCGTATCAGTAAAAAGACGTTCAAGCCGTCGCGACTCGGGAGCAATGTTCAAAGCCTCCGCAAAGCGCATCACAAGTTCTGCAAAGAACCCAATTATTATTTTTAGAGTTACCGTAGTCTTCGGCGTAGTCAGCGTAATCATCATTATTGTTTTTCAATATTAGTCGCTGAAAATACACGTATAGTTACACCCATGGAAAAAAATAAATAAAAAAACGCGGAACCCTAAGGAAACCGCGAAAAAAAATAAATGAATGAATGACGTGTGGGCGAAGATGGATTCGAACCACCGAAGGTATTAACCAGCAGATTTACAGTCTGCCCCATTTGGCCACTCTGGTATTCGCCCGAAAGAAACGACGCTTCGCGCGTGTTTCACACTGCAAAATTACAAATAAAATCTGAAACGGCAAAATATTTTTCAAAAAAACAAAAAACCATACATTTATCTTCCGGCGGCGGTTGACTTGTCTGTTTCTGCATTTGTAGTTCTCAATTTGCCTGTACCTTGTTTCTGGCGTCCCCACTGAAGATTGTAACTGATCTGGACGTAAGGGATACGCATGTCAAGACGAATGTGCTGCTCGTTGCTGTTCCACTTGTTGAGCGATTTAGAACCTCTGTCGTATTTTCCAAATGGCATCATTACGCCAGCGCAAAACTGCCAATTCTTTAAGTTATAAGTCAAATCAATTATGTTGAGGCTTTCTCCCCAGGATATACGTTCTCCCCAAAGAGTTCGATTCTCCCGAGAATACTGACCTGTGAGAATAAAACCCCAGTGCATAAGCCGAAGATATGCATTCCCATCCCAATCATTGTAATGACATTCATATCCCGTTCCTCTCGTTCTTTCAATATTAAATCGTATCGATCCGCTTGCCTGCAGCCACCCGGGTATGATTTCAATTTGAGGAGAGAATGAGAATGACAGGCTTTGCTTGCCAAGGCTGTTTTCATAAGAAGTAATAAGTCTATCACCATCCCATTTAATCACCGGGGCTATTGCATGAGGAGAAGATAATGCACTTACACCAAATGAGCCATTTATGCGCGGCAAGTTAAAGGCATAGCGAAATGATAATTTATATGTATCATAGGTTTTCAGGTCTTGATTACCGACACTCCATTGGAATCCATCAAATTGTTGAGCCACAGCATTAGTTTCAGCAAGGGATGGAGCAATCTGCCATGAAGAGAAGTCAAGATAAAAATTATGTTGACCTCCGGGAGAATAAGTGACCGATGCCTGTGGACGCGGACTCCATGAATGATTACCTCTTTCTGTCTCTTTGAAATAAAACTCTGTGTATTGCACTCCTACTCCAGCCGAGGCTGTCCACTTTCCAAATTTTCGGAAATATTCAGCAAAAAAATACACTTTATCCTGACGCTGATGAAAGACCATGCCACCAAGGCTTTTATATTCAGAGCGATTACGATTGTCGTGCCAAGACACACCCGCGGTGAGGCGAGAATTATCCCAATGCTGAATATAATCAGTTTCAGCAGCATAGGCTTGATTGCGGTCGCGTATATCAGTATGTATATCGGTAAAAAGGTTTTCAGATCCATAGAACTTTTCCTGATAATCGGAGAATGTTCTGCCTAAATAAAAAGAACTGCTTAAATTGAAAATCAGAAGACGATTCTTGTCAAGATTCTGCTGAAGATATAAAGAAAACTTAGGTGTCGTTCCTTTACTCCCTTTAGTGTCGGTCAGCATTATGTCATCGGAGCCGTCACTCAAAGATAAGCGTCCATGATAAGTTAGATTATCATTGAGCACTTGCGGGATACTGAATTCTGCAATAAAAACAGTCGTGTCAGGTTTAATGTAGTTATATGAAGCCCAGACATTAGCCATCGGATAGTCCATACGACCTTTTTCAGTAGTCTCCTTACGCTCAAGCGATGTCCCATCGGGATATGTAAAGGTCTCGTAATAATCCCTATACGTCTTTATATTATTGGTGATTTTATAGTTTCCACCTATCTGCCATTGCGATCTGCCTACATTCAACTTAAAATCTGCCATATATTGCCCCCATGCTATGTTTAGAGCCGGAACGCCAAGTGCATATAAAGACCCGCCGACTGTAGGATTGGCGACAATAAAATTAAGCACATACGGCGCACCGTTATAGCGAAGACCCGGATTGTCGATCCATTCCACTTTCCTGATAGTCTCAGGAAGGATGGTCCTGAGTTGGTCGATAGAAGACTCTCTGCCGTTGATCCTTATCTGCACCGATTGTCCGGCGGCTTTGACAGTACCAAGCAAATCGTTGACAGACAACGCAGGAATCATAAGATTAGAGAGCAGTTGAATACCATTCTTTGAATTGTCTACCGCCTCTTTCGATGGAATGTAGACATCCATGTCTGCTTTTCTAATTACTTTGGGAGCCTCTATAATCAATTCGTCAAGTTGACTGTAAGAAACTGTATCCGTATCTAAATATTGAGGGAATACGGATGAAATGTGAAGTAACATTATTATTGTCAGTAATACTTTTTTCATATTGTATGCCTAAAAAATTCATACTGAAGTTGTTTAAACTTCAATGTAGATAACCAAAAATTGAATTTATAAAGATCTTTATTACTTCATAAGCAAGACACATCAAAACCAGCATTTGTGACACTGACATTCTAAAAAAATAAGCCCTCATCTCAAAAATCTTGAAATGAGGGTTAAATCATCTACTATTCAAATTGCTCTACACCATTAATAGCAAGCAAAAACGAAGAGAAGCGGAAATATGATTATTCTGAGATCTCGGTACTTTTATGGATTTGTGGATTATCACGCCAGCCTCCACCGAGAGCCTTATAGATGTTGACAAGGGCTGTGTATTGGTCGCGTATTGAGTTTGAGAATGCTATCTGGGCATCGAAATAACTACGCTGCGCATCGAGCACATCGATGTAGTTGAGCATTCCTGATCGAAATTGCAGAAGAGCAAGTTGCATATACTGAGCGGATGCCTCTCGCAATTCTTTCGTACGCTTATATGATTCCTGCACATGATAGTAGATGTGAAGGATAGTATTTACCTCCGTAAAAGCACGCAACACAACATCTTCATAATCAAGACGTGCCTCTTCATATGCCGCGAGGGATGCCTTATATCTCTTTTTCCGTCTTCCAAAATCAATAAGAGGACCAGCCAAACTTCCAACAATGTCGGAGTAAGGTGATTTTAAGAAACTTGCAAGGCCATCATTTTCCAGACCCGGCAGTAGGCTTATTCTAAATGACGGAAACCTATCGGCATATGCCATGCCGACATTGGCTCGAGCAGCATTGAGCCTTTGCTCGGCTGCACGAATATCAGGACGACGCTTTAATAAGTCGGATGGCAGTCCGGCAGGAAGTTGATCAGGACCAATAAAAGTCTGAGGCAACTTTCCTATATGATCTATATCATGCGGCACTTCTCCCATGAGCAATGTCAGTTTATCGCGTGTCTCATACCACTTTTGCTCCAATTGCGGCACCATAGCGGCAGCCGATGAGTATTCCACCAACGTCTGATTATAGAGCATTTCTGAGGTGAGACCTCCCTCAAAACGAAGTTTTGCTATCCTTACGGATTCCTCTCGAGTCTCCATGGTGCGCCTAACGATAGAAAGTTCGTTTTCCAAAGCCATCAAAGTGTAATAAGCATCTGCAGTCTCAGCGATAAGTTCCATTTTCAATGCTCTGCTATCTTCCTCTGTTGCATGATATTCAGCCTCGGCTGCCCTTCTTGCCCAAATCTGTGATCCCAATAGATTTATTTCCCAAGACACAGGTACCTTCACACCATAAGTTGGACTCGTGGTTGCACCCTTGCCTCCATAATTAGAAGTTTCATATTCAGCCGAAATATTAAAACCGATTTCGGGAAGAAGATTAGTCTTGGAAATACTGTAAAGTTGCCTTAACTGCTCCAACCTTGCCTCAGACTTCAGCAGGTCGCGATTATTAGTCACAACTTTCTCAAGAATTGAACACAAAGTGGAATCTGAATAAAACTTCCACCATTCAAGATCGGCAAGGCATAGGGAATCTACATAATCAATCTTGGAAAAATCGCCATAATTGTGCACATATGGCTCTTTCAGCCCCTTAACACCGGAACATGCCGACAACACCAATATCACCAAAGTCCAAAATACACCCAAAAGCCTTTTCATTTCCTACCCTCCGACGGCAATGCCGATTTTCTTGAGTTTTTATTGATATGTGTATTCACCGGAATCACCTTTTCATCTTCAAAGAGAACGTCAAATTCATCTGTAGCCACCATTTCCCCAGCCATAAGACCGCTGATCACGACAATCTTATCACCGACAAGTTTTCCGACCGATATCTGACGTTTTTCCACCAATCCGTCAGCAGACACGACAAAGACATATTTATCGTTGTCAACTTCCCGCACTGCAACAACAGGAATAGTCATCGCTCCTTCCACAACATCAAGAAGCACCTTTACTTTAGTATTCTCGCCAGGCAATAGACACCCGTCAGGATTAGGCATCTCCGCCCTGACTGTGAAAGTTCCGGTTTTTGTATCCACGACAGGATCCGCAAAATCCACCAGACCATTATATGGATATTCCGAACCATCAGCAAGAGTTATGTTGACATATGATGGGAGTTTGTCGATACATTCACTACCGTCATTACATATAATATTTACTTTTCGATCCTTGCTTTTAAGATATTCTAAAGATGTCATCGGAAAATCTATAAGCACCGTATCGCTTCTAACAATTGTAGCCAACAGGGATCTGCTGCCGGGTCCCACAAGAGCGCCGACATCAACCATCCTTTCAGATATATATCCGGAAATCGGCGCTACCACTTGAGTATAACCGAGAGTGATCTTCGACTCCAGGAGATCAACTTTACAGATTTCCACGTCAGCCTCAGCGCATTCCACTGCTGCTTCAGCATTGTCAAGGTCGAGTTGAGAGGCTGCTTTCTGAGTATAAAGAGGACGAATACGGTCAAGGTCGCGCTTTGCTTTATCAAGGAGAGCCTTGGCTCGATCAAGTTGCGCTTGGGAACGTTCCACCCTTGCCTGATAAAGTTTTGGGTCGATAACAAACAGCGTCTGACCTTTCGTCACGTAGGAACCTTCCTTAAAAAGCATTTTCTCAAGGATGCCCTCCACGCGAGCCGTCACTTCCACCGACTGGCGAGCACGAATACTGCCGTCATATTCACCGTAGACTTCCACGCGAGCGGTGTCTACATATGCAACCCTGACTTTCGGAATTCTCTCTGCTTCAGACGATGGCCTACGCTTCAATAACCAAAGCGACAGACCCACTACTACAAGCACTCCGACAAGAAGAAAAATCCATCTTCTTTGCCCTTTCGGAGGCAACGAACCATCAGACCCACTTTTCATATCATTCAAAATCTTCAATTCTATATATCCTAAACTAAATTCCTTATTACCCACCAGATTAATATCGATGCCAATAATATCCAAATCATCCATGGAGAATGAATACTGCCATACATACGCGGATATCGTTGCCTGAAAAATTCAAGCCAGAGCAAGAATCCCATCACCGGGATCATGCAGACCGCATAAGCATTTGCATGCCAGGCGCCCACGAAATCTCCATGCATCAGAGCATGAGCCATACGCTGAGACCCACACCCCGGGCAATCTGTACCGGTCGCAACTTTCCAGATGCATTTAGGCATCCAAGTTGCTTCGACAGGATCGAAGAAATAATAAACAGTTGCCAATAACACTGACAATATTATCAGCAAGATAGTCCACAATGACCTATTACTACGCATTCTTCATTTTAAGACTCCATGCTGCATTCACCTTTCGGCTGACTGCCACAATATTGACGACTACCACAATAACTGCAAGTCCCGAACCAGTCACAAAAGCCCAAACAAGCCCATTGGGTGACAATCCGAAACCATCAAGGACGCCCGAATAAAATGACCTGAGAATAACCAGTGAAATCATCGACAAAAGCCAAGCCACCACACATCCGGCAATAATCATCCGGCAATATGGAGCAGCGACATCACGAAGAGGAGCCCCGAGCATAAGCAAACGATGGATCACCTGCCTATTCTTTTCCATCAACAATGATATAGAAAGCATCAATACGAATACCGAAAGCAGAGTTATCAATATTCCGACCGAAACTACAATACCTATCACCACCTTAAGCAAATATGCAGCAGAACTTCCCGACTTATCGCCACCAACTTCAATGCCATGGTCTGACAGATATTCAGATATTGCCACATCACCCGGAGAGGAGACATCTACTATCAGTCGCGAAGGAGACACTGCAGGGCTATCTCCCAAAGTGGAATTTGCATATTGAATGAATGAATCAGGCACAAGCACAGTATTCAGACGATTACTAAATCCCACAATATGTCCTTCCATCGACATAGACCGGCTTCCATCTTCACTGCGCATATATAGTTTCAAGGGGATTCCTGTGATAAGTTGTTCGCTTAACTGCGGAAGACCGGCAGAACCGGCAAATCCGAAATTATAAAGAGCAAGATAATCCTTCGGTATCATCAATGGGACCGTAGTCTGCCCTGGTTCAAATCGCCAATCACTTTCCGGAATATCCACAAACGAGTCAGGCACAGCCTCAAAGAAAAGAGCCGTTTCCATTCCTCTTCCACCATGGCTTACTGATGCGTATACCCTAAAATCAGAAGAACTGAATTCTCCTACCCTTCTCACCCAAGGCTGAGCCTTCAGATTGACAATTTCCGCCTCTGAAAACCGGGTTGCATCCCTATCACCAAGCGTACTTGCAGACGTGACTTTCTTATTCAATACGAGATAGTCTGTATTTACAAAACTCTCATCATCGTCCCAAATGCCCCGAGCATCAATATAAAACATCACCGCACCTGCCACTATTAGCAAGCCTATGAAATTAGACAAAGCAAATCCAACAATGCGCGCAGGAGATGTATTCTTTCTAAGAAGTTTTGAAATTAGCCCCATCAGAGATTCAATTTTTCAGGATTTTCAATAAGGAGAGGATTCCCCACAGAGAAAGTAATAACAGCACCCCCTTGTCGCCTTGCCTCTTCCTCCACAATAGCGGCAGCAATTCGGTTGTTGGCTTCATCAAGATGACTTACCGGCTCGTCGAGCAAAATGAAATCGAATGGCTGGCAAAGACTTCGAATAAGAGCCACGCGCTGTTGCTGACCGATCGAGAGTTTTCCGGCAGGATAATCCCGTCGATCCTTCATACCAAGACGCTCAAGCCAATTATCTACACGAGCAAGGTCTACATCTCCTGAAATATCAGCCTTAAGCCTGATATTATCGATGGCAGAGAGTTCCGGAAAGAGAGCCAGTTCTTGAGGCAAATATGCGATATGACAACGCCTAAGATCTTGCCAATCCTTAATTGTCAAGGAACGTGCATCTTTTCCATCAAACATAAGAGTCCCTTCATAGTCGTTTCGACTTCCCATTATGAAGGCTGCAAGACTTGACTTTCCTCCTCCACTTGCAGACTCCACGAGATATCTGCCACCTCGACGGAACACAACGTTTTTACGCCATATATCAGAATATGGCAACTCCTCCCGCACGAAAACACGCGGGAGGAGAGATTCCAATTTAATTTCTTCTAAGGTTGAAGTCATTTTGTGATTGCGTTGATGAGTGCGTCGACACCACCTTCTGCCTCGAAATCAAGACGCAGGCTTTTCTTTTCAACTGTAAGTTTCGTCACAGTTGTCACATCTCTTGCAAAGAAACCATCAGATACCATACCTACCCATGCACCTTTGAGTTTATCTGCAGCGTCGCCAGGAGTAATGCTACCGGAGAAATCCTTATTGCCATATACGGCTGTCATAATATCTCCATCACGCGTGACTACCAAACCGAATAGAGATTGGAGTACGGAAGAGAGTTCATTAAAATTCTTGCCAGAAGTCTGGACAAGTGCTTCGCAACTTGAAGCACCGGCATCAGCCCTAACAGCCACAGTGCCATCTATTGCTTCAAGCACTGAAGCGGCAATTTGCGCATTAGAACCCATCATAGTGCTTGCAAGATCGGATATCTTCTTAACTAATTTTTTGGAAATGCCTGCAGCAAAATAGATATCTCCACCGTTTTCAAATTTCTTGATAAGCGAAGCATCTATTTTCTCAACAGGGATAAGCAGTTGAGCAGGTTTCATATCAGAATTCAACACCGAGGCATCTCCCACAATACTATTCTTTTGGATGTCGGCACTTCCTGCCACATAAGCCATATCGTTGAAAATAAGAGATGACACCATTTTCATATATCCGGCATTGGGAACAAATGCCAAAGAACGGCTGACATCAGCCACATATGTCACCGCCTTGTCTCCATCAAGCAGAAGAGGAGCCGCATCAGCAGAAGCATAAGACTGCTTTTCATTGAGTTGCTGATAATATTTGAGTTGCTCCATGTCGGGAGTGCCGGTGGTGCAATACCAAAATTGATTACCAATTATAGCAACTTTATCAATGACCTTACCACCATCTTCCTCTCTGACTTGAGAGCCGGTCTCTTTTTGCAAATATGCTACGAATTTCTCAGGATCATTAAGCAGACCGGTCACATATGAGCGGGCAGCAGAAAAGAAAACTACTGATCCAACTGCAATCCCGGTCTCACCATTGCATATATCATTCAGACGCTGCTTATCTTCAGGCTTCAAAGCCTGACTTTCATCGATAGTCTTTTGCAGGTCTTTTGAAATTTTTATCTTTGAGCCATCAGTGCTTCCTCCAAGTCTATCCACGACATGAGCAACGTTTAGCATCACAACGCTTGAAGCATCTGCAGGGACAGTGCGAAGTAGAGACGATGCATCATCATTGGTGTCTTTAGAACATCCTACTACCAACAGCATCACAACTACGATGGAGAAAAAACCATATGCTAATTTCTTCATAATATATATTTAATTTGACCAGTTACTTAACTAAAAATCATATTCTGAGGAAAGAACCCATTCTTAATGCGGCGACCGCTGCCTCAGCACCCTTATTGCCAAGTTTACCACCTGCACGGTCAAGAGCCTCCTGAAGATTGTTGACAGTCAATACTCCAAAAATCACCGGGACTTCACCTTTACAATTCAATCGGCAAATGCCATCAGCAGCCTGCGAGCACACATAGTCGAAATGAGGAGTATCGCCACGAATCACTGTGCCGATGGCAATTATTGCATTATATGGCTTCGGACTCTTCATGATACGAGCAGCAGCATAGACCAACTCGACAGCACCCGGGACCCTATAGCATTCCACCATCGAGTCTTCGAGACCAGCCTTTTTCAAAACTTCGAGCGCACCCCCAAGGAGACGATCATTTACTTGGCTGTTCCAATCAGCGGTCACTATAGCAACCCGGAATTTGTGAGGCTCACGAATTTCAGGAATCTCAAGCAGAGATCCTTCTGTGTTCAATATCGTCGACATTTTTTAAGATTTTTTGTTGCGGAATGCACTAAGCCAAGAAACTTTCATGGTTTCCTGCAATTTAATCATATCCTTAAGAGTATGTATTTCCTGCTCGAGTTCAGATTCAGCAAGAGAAATGGCATGCGGAAGCACAGCGTCGAGCAGGCGTTCGGCACGCGGACGCATCGATTTCACACGAATCATAATCTCAGCCATCTCAACAGTCATCTTGATTTCTTTCTTGTTGACCCGACCTGAACGTTTCTTAGAAATGCGTATAGCCTCAGAGAAGAATTTCATAGCCTCGCGATAATCACCCGATGCAGCAAGAAGGCGACCGACAGTGCAAAGTGAATCCACCAGTTTCTCAGTAGCACTGATAATACCGGAATTTACTTTCTCCATTAAAGCATCGGCATTAAGTTGCTGACGTGCAAGCATGTCAATTGTTTTTTTCTTGGAGCGAAGTATACGAGTGGAGAGTTCCATCGCAAGAATATGCAACCTACCGAATCTGTCGGGATTCTTAGCCAAAAGGGGATCGAGGACCTTGAAAAGAGCGTCAAGTTCTTTCTCGCTTCTTTTGAAATCCTTAAGTTCATAATGGATTTCAGCGAGATCAAAAATCAGCGCAACAAGAAGCGCCTTAAACTCTTCATTATCGTGATCGCTGAAATCTTTAAGACGCTGAAGAGCACTGATCGTACGCTCAAGAGCCTCCATATATTTTTCAGCCTCAAGCAGCCGGCTGATTTCCAATCGGGTGGCTACCACATTGGCAAGCACTTCAGCCTCATGGCTATCCTTGCCAAAGGCTTCCATGCGAATATGAACATCTATTTGATTCATTTTATACTGTGTGTTATTTTACAAGTTCAACTGGGGGCAGTTGACTTATTTGACATTTCGTTTATAGTAATAACAACTAAAGAGGAGAATCGTATTAATCAAGTCCATTTCTTAAGCCCCTCAGCAATATTTTCTGGAATTGGTTTGGATTCTTTCGTGGAGTAGTCAACACTCACCATTACAGATTCGCACATCGAGCATATTCCACCATTTTCCGTATTGCGCAGGATCTGTTGCAGCACGAAACTGCGCTCTCCTATTTTTTTCACTCTTGTGCGAACTTCCATAGGATCGGTGAAATGGATCTGCTGCATGAACGTACAGTTTATATTAACTATCACTGCCTCCACTTTACTCCAATCAGCAAGAGTGCCGCGAAGGGCATTGTAAAATTCTGTCTTGCCCACATCGAAGAGAGCCAACTGCGCATTATTGTTTACGTGGCCAAGCACGTCTATATCATTGAAACGCAGTTGCAGTGGCACTGCATGGCGGAACGCTTCCGGATCAAGATGCTCAAGTATATCGTTTTTCTGACTCATATTCCTAATTTCTAAAAAGTATTTCTTTCACCACATCCTTTCCCATCAACTCGTTGATACCTTTCATAATCCTCCCCCTGCTCATACTTAGTTCAGAACGCAGCGAAGCGCTTGATGTGCAGATTGTCATGATGCCGTTTTTCATATACGGCCTATTGCAAAGAGATGCAATTTGAGAACCAACCACTAAAGGAAATGCATCGCATGCCCTTACTTCATCAAGCCTACCTTGCATACTGCTCTTCTCCAAGCATTCCCGGAGAACATCACCTACTGTCACCGCATCTTTTCTTTCCACCTTTTCTCCAATGATTAATGATCAATTATTTCAAATTTGCCATTTGTCACCGTAAACAATTTGCTTTCTCCTTTTATGGAACTTAAGATTTCGTCAAGGTGCTCGCGATTAGTGTCTGTGATGAAAATCTGACCAAATCCATCGTCACCACTCACCATTTCCATAATTCTTCCTACCCTACTTGAGT
>CAMWQF010000007.1 GCA_947176285.1 uncultured Porphyromonadaceae bacterium | reverse complement strand
GATTAGACCTACTTTTTGTAATTTTGCACTATGATAACAGCATCACAAAAAAAACGGGAAAATATTGCGGAATATCTGCTCTACATGTGGCAGATTGAAGATTTGATCAGGGCTTTTGGCCTAGACCTTGACCGCATTCAAGAAAATATAGTAGATAAGCACGAGAATCTCTCAGAAGAGCAACGGAAGGAAATGAGGGAATGGTATGAATCTCTCATTGACATGATGCGTAGAGAAGGTGTTGTGGAAAAAGGGCATCTTCAACTTAATAAGAATGTCATCATAGCACTTGACGACCTCAATGCTAGGCTTGTGAAGGATCCAAAATACGCTAAATTTGCTGCATCTTACTACAAGATTCTTCCATTGATAGTAGAATTGAGAGCCAAAGCTGGTGAAAACAAGGTTGGCGAAATGGAGACTCTTTTCAATTTCCTTTATGGAATCCTTATGCTGAAGATCCAAGGTAAAGAAATTTCTAAAGAAACACTTGACGCTGCCTCCGAAGTGTCGCATTTCCTTGGCACTCTTGCCCAGTATTATAAGAAAGATTACAATAACGAGCTTGATCTTGAATAAACTATGTCGGAAGAACTAAATAAAGAGATTGCGCGACGTCGCACATTTGCCATTATTTCTCATCCGGATGCCGGAAAGACTACTCTGACCGAAAAACTTCTTCTTTTCGGTGGTGCTATCCATGTCGCTGGAGCAGTAAAGAGCAACAAGATCAAGAAGACTGCAACATCCGACTGGATGGAGATTGAGAAGCAGCGCGGAATATCAGTGGCTACTTCTGTAATGGGTTTCAACTACAAGGACTATAAGATTAATATTCTTGACACTCCGGGTCACCAAGACTTTGCAGAAGATACTTTCCGTACTTTGACCGCTGTAGACTCTGTAATTATTGTTGTAGACGTTGCTAAAGGCGTGGAGACCCAGACTAGACGCCTTATGGAAGTCTGCCGTATGAGAAAGACCCCCGTAATAATCTTCGTCAATAAGCTTGACCGAGAGGGCAGAGATCCTTTTGACATCCTTGATGAACTTGAACAAGAACTTAAGATTTCTGTACGTCCACTTACATGGCCAATCAATATCGGGGAGAAATTCAAGGGTGTATATAATATTTATGAGCATGGTCTCGATCTTTTTACTCCATCAAAGCAGACTATCAGTGAGCGTGTAGAGATAGAAGATGTCAACTCTCCTATTGTTGATGAACTCGTAGGAAAAACTGATGCTGATAAATTGCGTGAAGACCTCGAACTTATTGAAGGAGTATATCCGGAATTTGACAAAGATGCTTATCTTAGAGGCGAAGTAGCTCCGGTTTTCTTTGGATCAGCTCTTAATACATTCGGTGTAAAAGAACTATTAGACTGTTTTTGTGAAATTGCTCCAGCACCACTCCCCATAGATGCAGAAGAACGCACTGTAGAGCCAAAAGAAGAGGGATTTACAGGGTTTGTATTCAAGATTCACGCCAACATGGATCCGAACCATCGCAGTTGCATCGCATTTGTCAAGATATGCAGCGGAAAGTTTGAACGCAATGTCAACTACAAGCATGTACGCCACAACAAGATGATGAAATTTGCAGCCCCTACTGCATTCATGGCTCAGAAAAAAAATATTGTAGATGAAGCATATCCTGGAGATATCGTAGGTATTCCTGACACTGGTAATTTTAAGATAGGCGATACTTTGACTTCCGGAGAGAACCTGCATTTTAAAGGTCTCCCATCTTTCTCACCGGAAATGTTTAAATATCTTGAGAATGCTGACCCTATGAAAGCCAAGCAACTTGACAAGGGTATCAATCAACTCATGGATGAAGGTGTGGCACAGATGTTCACCAACCAATTTAACGGACGCAAGATTATCGGCACTGTCGGTCAACTTCAGTTTGAAGTGATACAATATCGCCTCCTTCACGAATATGGAGCACAATGCCGTTGGGAACCAATAAGCCTTTATAAGGCATGCTGGATAGAAAGCGATGATCAGGAAGCTCTTGAAGCTTTCAAGAAGCGAAAATATCAATTCATGGCAAAAGACAAAGACGGCCGCGACGTATTCTTGGCAGATAGCAATTATGTTCTCCAGATGGCACAGGCAGACTTCCCCAAAATCCGATTCCATTTCAGCTCGGAATTTTAATTTTTGAATACGGAATCAGCATACTGCAAGACCCCACCCTTTAGAAGGATGGGGTCTTGATTTATTCGTAGATCTCAATATCATTTTATTATATCGGAGAGAGGAGAAGCCTGTACGCGTATGGGGTCAGTCTGAATTTTTGAGGTGGTCTTGAAGTGATGTGGGGCGAATAGTTCGATGCCTGCTTCATTGAAGTTATCTTGAATGTTCTGCAAGAGATCTGACATGATTGTCGGCATATCGTCAGCTTCCTTTATATACGCGTTAATTTGGTAGCACATGTAATTATCGTTGAGTTCTGTTTCCAAAACGAATGGAGCCGGATGTTCTAATACTCCTTTCGTCTTAAGGGCGGCATCGATCAAAAGTTCATGAACTTTTCTCCAAGGTACGTCATATCCCATTGTCAGTACGGTGTGGATGATTAATCCATATTGACGTGCAGACGACGAATAGTTAACAGTATTTGAAGATATGATAAACGAATTTGGAATAGTCACCAACTCGTTCTTTATAGTGCGCACTCTTGTGACAAACGGTGATTTCTCAATGACATTACCGATAGTATCGTTAACCTTCACGAAATCTCCCGTCTTAAATGGCCTCATATAAGTTATCACAAAACCGGCGATGAAGTTTGATATTACAGTACTGGAACCCAATGAGACTATCACACCTACAAATACGGATATTCCCTGAAAAACTCCTGATTCCGCACCCGGAAGATAAGGATATATCATTGCAATCATAAATGCATAGAGCAGAAATCGTATGATGTTGAATGTAGGTTCTGCCCAATCAGGATAAAAGCCGGCTATCTTGAGTTTCTCACATTCAATTTCATTGGAAATATATCTTACTCCTTTTACTATATACCTTACACAATACCATATTATGGCAATAATGAAAAGATTAGGGATATAGTCGAATATTGCCTTTACCACCATCTTGATGGGATCAACGATGTAATAGAAAATCTTCAGTGCGAGATTTTCTGTCTGAGGAAATATTGAAAAGAGAATTGGTACTGTGAAAATGAATAGGAAGATGAGTATTATATAACGGAATATTCTGCTTAATATAATTAGTATCCTGCAAAGATAATTTTTATTGAGCAATTCAAAGTCGCGTATTACGAGTGGTTTAAGCTTATGAATCTTTAGCCACACGATCCTTCGCCGAAGTTTTCTGAAGAGATAATTGATGAGCTTTACAAGCAGACATTGAATACAGATAACAATAATGAACAATGCTATTCTTTTTACAATCTGCCAAAAGCTGTTTTCTGCTTTCATCAATTCAATTTTAGAAGAGATGATAGGCATATACACCTCAGCGAGTTTTAAAGGAGTAGTGGCATTCCACAATGCATCTTGTTCTGTTATACTGATTATGACCTTGTCGCCATACATTATGTCGATATATGTGTCGTTGTCAAGCAAAAACACAGAATCTCGCCTAAGGCGTCTGTCATGTCCAATTTTTTTGATCGTCTGTATTGTTGTCTCTGCACGATCTAATGCAGAATGGCCGCCACGAGCGGCATATATACGGAAAAGGGTATCTTCCTCTACCACCACCGGTACACCCGGAGTGACGGCTCTCAAAGAATCAATGCGATGAATCTGCTCCGCCCTCTTCAGGGAGTCTGCCACATGAAGATGGTTATTTTCATCAAGTTTATTCCGGAGAAGAATCTCATTAAGTTTCATTTCTTCAAGTTGCATTGTCATTTCAAGCAACTTTATGGAATCTGATTTTATTCTTTCTTCCTGAGAAAGCAAACTGTCAGAAGCATTGGAAGTATCTGCAGATGTTTGGTTTTTTGATGGTAACAGCAATTCTCCTGCTTTCTTTATTATCTGAGCATTGGAATTAAGAGACAAGGAAATGGAAAAAAACAAAATCAGAGACATTATGTGACTTCTTCTTTTGCTCTCGGATAAAATCAAAACTATTTTTTTCAATGGATATTTCATCTTATACTGCAAATCTTTATTTTGACTGCAAAATTAAGATAAATCGTATACAAATCCAAATTATCGGGCATAAGTTGCAGATAAAAAAGTTGAATATATTGACCCACTCGCACTAATGCAAATAATTGGGTGAAAAATGTCACCCTCGGATATTAGAATAAGGATTTTTTCTATTTGAACATTTTACTGAGGCTCGATGTTTATCAGAAAAACTCCACTGTATATCTAATAGTTTTAATATGTCCACACAAGAAAACATACACTATTGGAATGTCGACCGTATAATGAAGCTTTTAATTGGTCTGGCATTGGCTGCTGTTTTAATTCTTCTCATCGGTTATCTAAGCGATGTGCTGCTTCCTTTCTTTATAGCATGTTTTATAGCATATATGCTTCAGCCCCTTGTCGGATTCAACAGGCGGTTTATCCATGAGAAAGGTAGAGCCATTTCTTCGATACTTTCACTATTGGAAGTGCTTGCTGTGGTAGCATTAATAGTGTATATTTTTCTCCCTTCCGTAGTGAGGGAACTTGATATGTTGAGCAAAATAATTCATGAAGTAACTTCAGGAAAACGCCCCCTTCCTCCTGAATATCTCACGATTATAGATTGGTTTGACCGCTATATACAGCCAGCAACGCTCAAAGGCCAACTTTCCAACCTTCATATTGGCACCATCATCAGTAAAGGAACATCTCTTCTCAACGAATCAATTACTGTGATTATTGATGTTCTTGGATGGGCTCTTACCGTTGTCTATGTTCTATTTATTTTGATCGATTATCCACAGATTGTAAAGGGATTCAAACTTATTATTCCCCATAAATATCGGCCGCAAGCCATGGTGGTGGTTAAAGACGTTCAGAAAAGTATGAATCACTATTTTCGTGGACAAGGTCTTGTAGCTCTGTGTGCCACAGTATTCTATTGCATCGGATTCTCGATTATTGGCCTTCCGCTTGCAATCCCTATGGGTATCCTTGTCGGAATACTCTATATGATTCCATATTTCCAATATGTCACTCTGATTCCTGTTGCTATTATATGTGCTATATATTCTTTAAGTGGGGACATAACTTTCATTAGTATGCTCGGACGTTCACTGCTTGTCTATGTAGTGAGTCAATGTATTTGTGATTATATTCTTACACCGCATATTATGGGTAAGGAAATGGGTATGAATGCAGCTGTTATTTTGTTGTCTCTATCCATTTGGGGAAGTCTTTTGGGTATCATAGGTATGATTATCGCTCTCCCTGTATCTTCCCTCATAATGGCATACTATGAGCGTTACATTTCATACCCAAGAACTACAAAACCAAAAACTGATGAGTCATGAGTATCGAATTGCAAAATATAGAGACTCACCCTTTTCCTCCGTTTCTTCCAGAAGGAGCCCGAGTATTGATTATGGGAACATTTCCTCCCGGGGAGCACCGTTGGAGCATGAATTTCTATTACCCCAACCCTATCAATGACTACTGGCGCATATGCGGGATGCTCTTTCTTGGAGATAAAAATGCACTTTATGACGCTGAGCGTAAAAGTTTTCGTGAAGAAGAATGTAAGAGACTTATGGCAGAACATCATATTGCTATGCATGATACGGCTCGAGAAGTGCGTCGACTCAAAGGAAACGCTTCCGATAAGTTCCTTGAGATTATCAAACCTGTTCCTTTATTTGATTTACTGAAAGAGATTCCGGAATGCCATACTATCGCTACTACAGGAGAAAAAGCGGCTGAAGTTATAGCCGAACTCACATCTACTCAATGTCCAAAGATGGGAGAAATGATAGAATCAAGCAACGGCTTGCGAATTTGGCGAATGCCTTCCACAAGCCGTGCATATCCTATGAAACTCGAAAAAAAAGCAGAATACTACGCTGAGTTATTCCACTCAGTCGGCATTCTTTAGCATTTCGAGAAATTCATCTTCAGAAATAATTGGTATGCCAAGTTTCTGGCATTTTTCAAGTTTGGATGGACCCATGTTTTCCCCAGCCAAAACAAACGATGTTTTTTTAGATATGCTTCCTACATTTTTTCCTCCATTTGCCTCTATCATTTCCTTGTATTCCTCGCGGCTATGATTAGCAAATGTGCCTGAAATCACTATTGACTTTCCTTCAAGAGCAGTTCCAGCAGACAACATTTTTTCTTCACTCAGCTGCATTTGGAGTCCGGCATCTGACAATCGCTTGATATTCTCTACATTAATAGGGTCGCGGAGATAGTCAAATATGCCTTGTGCAACGATTGGGCCTACATCCGGAATTGACTGCAATTCCTCAACACTCATCGCCTGCATTCTCTCCATGCTCTTCACACTCTTTGCAACTCGCTTTGCTGTTGTCTCTCCAACATTAGGTATAGAAAGAGCATATACCACTCTCTCAAACGGAACTTGCTTCGATGTTTCTACTCCGTTGAGAATTCTCTCTGCACTCTTGTCTCCAAATCTGTCAAGTATGGATAGTTGTTCCTTGGTAAGGCCATATAGATCTGCAGAAGTCTTGACAAGGCCCTTGTCGTAGAGCAATTCGGCAGTTTCTTCACCGACACCATCAATATTCATCATTCTGCGTGCGCAGAAATGCTCTATTCTTCCTGTAATCTGTGGTCTGCATCCATACTTGTTAGGGCATATCCAGGCTGCATCTCCTTCCTTATTTACAAGAGCACTACCGCAAACCGGACAATGGCTTACAAATTCCACAGGTTTACTATCAGGATTACGCCGGCTTTCATCCACACCGGTAATTTTGGGTATGATTTCCCCACCTTTTTCCACATAAAGCCAATCTTTCTCATGAATATCCAGTTCTTTCATGATATCGGCATTGTGCAACGAAGCACGTTTTACAATGGTCCCTGATAGCAATACCGGTTCAAGATTGGCCACCGGTGTAACAATCCCCATTCGTCCAGTCTCAAAACTTACAAATTTCAATTGTGTGCATGCATTCTCAGGATTGAACTTGAATGCTACAGCCCATCGTGGAGATTTTGCAGTGTAGCCAAGATTCAATTGCTGACGCAAGGAATTTACTTTAAACACAAGCCCATCAGTTGCCACAGGAAGTTCTTTTCTAGCTATATCCCAATAATCTATATAAGCATCCACTTCCTCTACACTATGCAATATCTTCATTTCTCCGGAAACCTTGAAACCCCACTTTCGGGCAGCTTCCATATTGGCAAAATGAGTATCGTATGGGAGATTGTCTGAAAGCAAATAATAGAATATAGCATCAAGTTTTCTTTTCGCAACTTCACGAGGATCCTGCGTTTTCAGAGTTCCGCTTGCTGCATTTCTTGGATTTGCAAAGAGTGGTTCCTCATTGTATTCTCGTTCTTTATTTAATTCATCAAACACTTTCCAAGGCATAAGTATTTCGCCACGTATTTCAAATTTCTCGGGCCAATCTCCCGGTTGCAAAACAAGCGGAATGCTTTTGATTGTCTTCACGTTGGCAGTTACATCATCGCCTTGGGTACCGTCTCCTCGCGTTACAGCCCTCATAAGCCTTCCATTTTCATAGGTCAAAGAAATGGAAGTGCCATCATACTTCATTTCTCCTGTGATTTCAAAGTCTTGTCCTTCAAGACCTTTCTTTACCCTATCAAACCATTCATCAACCTCGCTGATAGTGTATGTATTTGAAAGAGAAAGCATCGGACGCTCGTGAATGATGTGTTCAAATCCTTTAGTAAGATCAGAACCAACGCGTTGAGTCGGAGAAAGTGGATCGTGGAGTTCAGGATGGTCTTTTTCAAGGGTTTCCAATTCTTTCATGAGCATATCAAACTCCTTATCACTGATTTCCGGAGCATTCAGCACATAATAATTATGATTATGCTTGTTGAGCTCATTGCGCAGCTCTATGATTCTTTCTTCCGCATTCATGGCTAATTTCAATCAAAAATTCAAAGTATGTTCCCCTCGCCAATCGCATATTACCCTTATCCTTTATCTTTCAAAATAGAGGTCGGGTACTTAATGTCCCATAAAAATAATGCTTCTCCCGGCATAGACTGTCCGGCAGAGCAACGGTCTTTTTCCTGAATTATCTTTTTAAAATCATTCAATGACACCTTTCCGCGTCCAACATCAACAAGCGTTCCAACTATTGCCCTCACCATATTTCGAAGAAATCTGTCGGCTGATATCGTAAACACTGCCATTGAATCTCCTTCCATGGTCCACTCAGCGTGAGTCACATTGCAAATATTCGTTTTGGCATCACTATGGAGTTTTGCAAAAGAAGTAAAGTCTTTTGTATCAACAAGTATTTTAGAAGCCTCATTCATTTTGCTTAAATCAAGTCCATGAGGGCAATACCAACTCAACGGATAGAAAAATGGTGTCTTTTCAAACGCCACATAATATTTATATGTGCGTTCGGTAGCATCAAAACGTGCATGTGCATCATCGGCTACTTGAAAGACTTCATGAATCGCTATATCACGACCTACAAGCCTATTGAGCGAAATCATAAGACGATTTTTTTCAGGAAAAACTCCTTCATAATCGAAATGAGCATACATGCAGCGAGCATTCACTCCAGTGTCAGTTCGCCCGGCACCTACAATTGACACCGGTACACGCAAGACAGTTGAAAATGCATTTTCCACTTCCTCCTGTACGCTTACGGCATTTGGTTGAACCTGCCACCCATGATACGGGGCTCCCCTATAACTCAATCTAATGAAATAGCGACTCATTTGTCAATCTTTTAATCTCTTTCGAGATAAGTTATTCCATACAGTCCGGATTTATAGATATTCAAGAACTGGCGTCCCTCATCTGCCGTAATTTTTCCGGCTTTCATAGACTTGGAAACCCATGTCTCAAGATTACGCACAAGTTTCTTGGGGTTGTATTCTACATAGTCAAGTACATCTGCAACGGGTTCTCCATCAATCACCTGCTCAATCTCATATCCATCTTTATCGCAAGTGATATGCACTGCCGCTGTGTCGCCAAAGAGATTATGGAGGTCGCCAAGTATTTCCTGATATGCACCTACTAAGAAAACACCTATATAATATGGCTCTCCGGGCTTCAACTGATGCACTGGAAGTGAATGGCTGACTCCTTGGGGAGCGACAAAACGGTTGATTTTTCCATCTGAGTCGCATGTCACATCCTGAATTGTGCATTCATGAGTCGGTTTCTCATCAAGTCTACTAATCGGCATTGTCGGAAACATCTGGTCAATTGCCCATGTATCCGGAAGAGATTGAAACAATGAAAAATTACAGAAATATTTTTCCGGCAGCATTCGTGCCACCTTTCGCAGTTCTTCCGGTGGATGCTTCATGCTCTTAGTGATGTCGTGCACATCGCGTGCCACACTCCAGAAAAGTTTTTCTATCTGTGCCCGAGTTGTGAGATCAAGAAGTCCAAGACTGAATAGTTCAAGTGCTTCTTCTCTGATTTGGAGCGCATCATGCCAATCCTCAAAAACACGCGAGGAGTCTATCTTATCCCAGATATTGTAAAGTTCACGTGTCAATTCATGAGCATCCTCAGGAAGTTCATCATTATCATTCCATATTGGTAGTTGTGTTGTCTCAAGAGTTTCGATTATTAATACGGAATGATGGGCGGTCATGGATCGTCCCGATTCTGTTATGATATTTGGTTGACGCAGACTATTCTTCTTGCAAACATCCACAAGAGCAGAGACAGCATCGTTAGCATATTCCTGAATTGAATAGTTCATAGAGTTTTCTCCTGAAGAAGAACGAGTTCCGTCATAATCTACACCAAGCCCACCTCCTATATCTACGAAGTCAATGTCAAAACCAGCCTTGGAAAGTTGCACATAAAATTGCATAGCTTCCCTAAGTGCATTTTTTATACGACGGATCTTAGTGATCTGACTTCCTATGTGGAAATGGATAAGTTTGAGACACCTCTTCATCTTATTCTTGTCAAGGAATTCAAGAGCATCGAGCAATTCACTGGAATTGAGACCGAATTTGCTTACGTCTCCTCCGGATTCTTCCCATTTGCCACTCCCGGCTGAAGTGAGTTTTATACGGATTCCAATATTGGGCTCAACTTTAAGGCGCTTGGCTACTTTCATTATTAGCTTTAGTTCATTGAGTTTCTCTACAACGAGAAATATCCGGCGTCCCATCTTTTGAGCAAGAAGAGCAAGTTCCACATAATCCTCATCTTTATAGCCATTGCATACCACTAATGAATTTTCATGAGTATTCACAGCAAGCACCGCATGCAGTTCAGGCTTAGAACCGGCTTCCAATCCTATATTGTATTTGTTGCCATGGCTTACTATTTCTTCCACCACCTGACGCATCTGGTTTACCTTGATAGGATAGACAAGATAACTTTCTCCTTCAAAGTTATATTCCTTGCTTGCTGTCTTGAAGCAACTGGTGATCTTGCGGATTCTATCATCAAGTATATCCGGGAATCTAAGAAGCATCGGTGCAGAGATATCTCGCAACTTTAGTTCGTCAAGCACCTGACGAATATCCACAGGAGCATACCCTGCTTTCGGAGTCACTTGCACGTGTCCCTTATCGTTAATGCTGAAATAGCTAAGTCCCCATCCCTGAATATTGTAGAGCTCACTTGAGTCCTCAATTCTCCATTTCCTCATCTTATTTATTTGATAGTTGTGGTTTATACTTGGTTATTTTCTCTATATTTATGCCTGTGGGCGTCCTAGAATCTCAAATACAATGGCATAGATCTCGGTTCGCTTTCGAGCTATATTATATTTGTCTGTGTATTGTCGAGTTCGCAATGACCCTTCTATATATAGCTTCATTCCCTTCCTAATATATCGCTCTGCATAACGGGCATTTTCTCCTGTCATCACTATATTATGCCATTCTGTGACCTCCGAGTTGCCTCTGAGTTCATTAGTAGCAAGGGAAAAATAAGCCACAGGGAAATCCGGTTCCGGAAACCTCACATCAGGATCTCCTCCAACATTTCCAATCAATATTACTTTATTTACGCTCATATCCTCTATCTTAATATTAGAATTGCAAGACACGCAACTCAAAATTTATGCGCCTTTAGATAAAGCCCGGTACGCTCATGCAGACCGAATAAAAGATTCATTATGTGCACCGCATCCCCTGCACCTCCACGCATACGGCTATCTGCTACTACTGTTATAGTCAGTTTATCGTCTGTATGTCTCTGAAGGGATACAAGTGTCTTTTGAGTCCCTTCCACTTCATATCCGGGTACTGTGCTTGCCAACATAAATGTGAAATTATGATCATCGTAACAATGATCGAAAATCTTAAATATCTCATTAATTTCTAACGAGCATGGCACTTCAATATTGACCTTGAGTCCGCGATTAGTCACTTCTTCATCAAGATGACGCATTATGATATCTCCATTAAAGGAATTTTGCGTTTTTCTCAGCACGTGTAGAATTTCCTGACGTACCATTCCGGTCTTTTCCTCAGTGTCTATATCGGGGGGACAAGCATAGCCAACTGTTATATCCCCTTTTAAAAGAAGATGCCTAGCGAGAGGATAAAGACCAATAATCGCAGCGGCAGCCACTGATCTCGGCACAACCGCCCTTTTGCATCCTCTCACTAATTCTTTGCGGTTGATTTCCGGCAATCCATAAGCCATCTCAAGGGCTTCGAAATCAAGCGACGGGCAATGTGACATGTCTATTATTCTCAACTCCGGCCAACGGTCGGTGTTCATTCGAAATCTGTCTGCCACATCTGAATGAGCATCAATGAATATTACGTCAAGTTTCTGAGGATTGATATCTGGTGAAAACTCAAGGTCACATTCTCCTGCAAGACCATGATGCACAGACGCTACTTTACGTCCCACTTTACCAGGTGCAAAGGCACTGGTAATTTCAACATCCGGATGATTTATTAAGATTCTTATTAATTCACCGGCCATTGCAGTGTCAGCTCCCGCTATTCCAACTCTTATCATCGTCTAAAAGAATATTGATATGGTTATAATGGAAGTATTGTAGAGAGCACTTCCGTGGCTTTATCATGAGAAATTCCCTCTCTTAAAACTATAAAAACTGTATTGGCTCCTGCTATTGTGCCGGCTATCTCCGGAGCATTCAGCATGTCTATATCGTATGCTATACCGGAAGCATAACCGTTTCTTGTCAGCATCACTCCGATATTGCCGGAAAACTCAAGAGATATCAAGCCATTTTCTCCGCGTCGCGACAAATCTAGCTTTTGCCTTCCTGTTCCGGACGTGATTCTTGCGGTACGCGCATCCGGAAGCATATAGGCATACTCTCCATGCTCAAGTGGAACCTTCGTGGTCTTAAGCATCTTCAAATCTCTTGAAAGAGTGGCTTGAGTCACATAGATTCCTTTGTCAGCGAGCATTCCAAGCAATTCTTCCTGACTCCCAACATTATTGTTCTTTATGATTTCAACAAGAGCCTCAATTCTGTCGTTTTTCTTGCTCATATTTTAGGCATTTGATTCCAAGGCTCCTCGCCTTTTTTCTATTTCCAATTTTATCTCGGCAGCTTTTTCATAATCTTCTTCCTTGACAGCTTGTTCCATCATGGTAAGCAGCTCGATCTCGGAGGTGTCATCATATTTATTGACTTCGGGTCTTTTCACTCGCTCTATGGCTTGCTGAGCAGGGATTGAGTGCCTTGAAGATACATTAGGATTTCTTGTGCTCATTGAGTCTTTCTCCACTCCACATTTCTCAAGAAGTGACTTTGCTGTATAGATTGGAGCATTTGTCCGCATGGCAAGTGCTATCGCATCGCTTGATCTCGCGTCAAGCACATGCCGGTCGCTGCCTTTGCATAAAGTCACATCTCCAGTAAAAATTCCATTGTCAAGTTGCTTAATGATTACTGATTCTATCACGATATTAAAAGAATCAAGTATTTCAGTAGTAAATTCATGTGTCAGTGGACGAGGTGTCTTTATTTTCTGAAGCAGACACTCTATCGACTGCGCTTCGTTGTAGCCGATGATTATTGGAAGTCGAAGTCTGCCATCTTCGTCTTCAAGCACCATAGCATACATTCCGTTTTCTATCTGATTATATGTGATGCCGACTATATTAAGCCTGACTAATTCATTTTCCATGTTTTTTCTTTTTATTTTCTACCACTATCATTCCCGATCCAAGGCATATCTTGCGGTCCGGAGTATATATGATGCAATATTGTCCCGGTGCTATTCCTTGCACATCTTTTTCAGAATCAAGCACATATCCATTATCTCCATCTCTCCTTAAAGTGCCATTAAGGAATTCCGGAGTATGGCGATTCTTAAACGAAACTTTTAATTTGTCCTCAGAATCTTTCTCAAATTTGTCATATTCAAATGGGTTGACAGTAATCCAATCAATTTCATCCATTTCAATCGTCTTGCCATATTGCAACTTGGTATCATAGCCATGGCTGACATATATGACATTATCGCGAATATTTTTTCTGACCACAAACCATGGACCGCCTCCTAAACCAAGACCTTTTCTTTGTCCGATGGTGTAAAACCAATATCCTTTATGTTCTCCGATTTTCTTACCGGTTTCTATCTCAATTACGGGGCCTGTTTTAGTGCCGAGTTGACGTTCAAGGAAATCACTGTAATCAATTTTACCAAGAAAACATATTCCCTGGCTGTCTTTACGTGTGGCATTTGGAAGATTAGCCGCTATAGCAGCTTCTCTTACTTCTTCCTTTGTCAAGTCACCAAGCGGGAATATGATGTGGCTAAGTTGGTCATAACTTATTTGTGCAAGGAAATCGGTCTGGTCCTTCACCGCATCTGGAGTTGTAGCAAGCCAATATTTCCCATCTTCTTCTATTACTTTTGCATAGTGACCTGTAGCAGTCTTTTCAAAATCCTTACCCCATCTTTCTTCAAAGAATCCGAACTTAATGATTTTATTACACATTATGTCAGGATGTGGAGTAAGTCCGGACTTGACTGTTTTAAGTGCATATTGCATCACATATTCCCAATATTCTTCATGAAGGGAAACAACCTTAAATGGCAAATTATATTTTTTTGCTATAAGAGTACACATCTCGATATCTTCCTCCGCTGTGCACTGCCCTTCTCCATTATCCATACCAATGCGGATGTAGAATAAGTGCAAGTCATGACCCTGTCTGTAAAGTCGGTCAACTGTCACAGCACTATCTACTCCACCGGATATCAAAACCGCGATTTTCAAATCCTTTTTCTTTTATTGTTGAATAATACTTTTTCACACTTCTTCCAACTCATCTTCGCTGACATCTGAAGAATGCAGAAGATGAAGCGACAAGAAATAATCCACTGATATTTTGCCGGGTCCTACGAGAATAAGGAAGAAATATATTCCTAAAAACATTATAGGCAGATATCCCGGCTGTTCCCAACTCAGCATATAAGAGGCAGAGGAAGACACATCATGAAGCAAATAATATTCTGCCACAGTCATGGCTATGAAGGGTGGAATGATCATCACTCTTGTGATAAATCCTGCCATAATAAACAGACTGCATCCTATTTCTATACATATCATCAACCATAATGATGCTTCCGACCCAAGTCCTAACACTGAAGGAAAAGAATTATATAGCATCTCTACGTCATTAAGTTGGCGGATGCCGAATTGCAGGAGCATAATCCCTACAAAAAGACGCAAAAACAGACGCCCTAAATGTGTATAGCTGTAGCCGGTAGTAGTCACATAGATCTTTCGTGGAAGATCAAGCACTTTATGCGTATTCATGGTTCTTATTGGTCAAATATATTATATTTAATCTTTAAGCAACTCCATGGCTTTTTCCATGGCTTGCTTTGCCGAGAGATGCTTAGCGATTATCTTTCCATCTGCTCCTATAAGATAGATCTCCGGAATGTCTCTGATATCATATAAGTCACTTACTGTTTCCGTGCCTCCTACAGTCCAGTTCTTAGGAAAATCGACTGTCTTCTTCTCCCACCCGTCTTCCGGATCCGGAATTATGAAAAGAACATTGATTTTTCCGTCAGTCACAGCTTTATTGAATGCAACATTTGACTGCATCCGAAGCTTTGCCATCCTACAATCATCGCACTCAGGATCCCCGAATATCAAGATTGTTGGTGTCGACATGGGGAAATATCTTGCAGCCTCTCCATTATTTCTCGTGAATTCAAATCTATTTGGTGCTACCCCAATCAAAGAGTGTTCAAGTTGCTTTAGTTGTAGTTCATATCTTGCTCGCTTGCTTTTTGGGAATTTCTTATTAGCTAGTGTAGCACTTAAAATCCTTGCATACAGTTCATCAATCCAAAATTCTGATCTTGGACCATAAATCGTCTCTTCTGCTGCTTTTGTCATCTGATAAAGCAGCATTGGATTTTTCTGAATGCTTTTCATAAGTTTATCTACTGCAGCTGTCACTTTATCTTTTGTGGCATACTGAATTGTGGTGGCATACACATAAAATGCATGATTTAGTTTAGCTTGATCTACAGCTTCTTGGTTTTTCACATTCAGTTTGTTCCAGAAATTTTCTGCAAGCCAATCGCATTTGTCTGTGAATGTTTCCAAATTTTCCGGTGCAGTAGGGTATTCAAAGAGAGGCTCGACATATGTCACGCCGGTATCTATCAAATCTGTAGAGTCATTAACCTCTTGGGCAGATACATTTGTGACCGCACCAAAAAGCAACATTGATAAAAAAAATATCCTGATATTCATTTCAATCATAAATAAATTAAACCATTATACTTGACTCCAACATCAATTTTCTGACTGAATATGGAATTTTTTGAATTGTCCGACTATGCCGGGAAGCGGTTTCCTGACGATAGTTCGCAATTTCCAATTTCTTTTCTGCAATTCTTTAGTTAAGGCATCCGAAAGTTCATCTGCTACAGAACCCACAAATCCTATACCTTCTTCTTGCAGTTCTTTATCAGAATAAGAAGAAAATTCCCTATCGAAGAATTCCACTAACTGAGATTCTATCAAGGAGTTTATATATGGATGTGTTATATTTTCCGTTATAAATGGCATGAAACTTGCTATCCAGCGGTTGGGAGATGGCTGTCTGTATAGGTGATCTACAACTTCTCCAACTGAAAGATTATACTTGTCTTGAAACTTATTTATGATCTCTTCCGGAGCAAGATTCTTATACACATCGCTCAAAAGACGTCGGCAAAATGCCACGCCTCCACCTTGATCATCTAATAGATAACCTAAAGAAACAGATTTTCTGTCGATTGTTGTGCCATTATAATGACAGGAATTGCTTCCTGTTCCCATTATACATGCTATCCCGGGCTGTTTGCCCAAAACTGCACTTGCTGCTCCCGACATGTCCCCCTCTGCTTTAATGTCTCTACAAGTAAACATCTCAGAAAGAAGAGTCTCCATTCTGTTGGCAATAATCGGATTCCCAATTCCTGTTCCGAAAAACCTAATTTTATCAAAAGAGTCGCCGAGAGCCACTCTGACAAGGCGCAATTCCTCCTCGATCATATCTGAATCATGATGCAACGGACTTACACCGATTCCGGTGTAATGTTCCTCTTGCAGTTCTGAAGAATTATTTATGATCAGTTTCACCCAATCGGTCTTGGATGCTCCTGCATCGGCTATTAGTATTTTCATTCTTTCCCTTATATGTATATTCACCCACAAAATTAGTCAAAATTCATTAATTATACAAATTTTATAAATTGAACTTATCTTCTTTTGAAGTATATTGACATTTTTTAAGGTAAAATCATGGCTAGAATATGATTTTTTGTTAATTTTGCATTATTAAGTCCTTAAATTTGATACCAAATGCATACAAAACAACTTTTTATGCGCGGGTTTTCATATGCCGCATTGGTTTGTGGCGTTATGATAGCCCCATTCGAATCTTCAGCCAAGGGGAATAACGACAATGGGCTGACACAGTATTTTAGCACCCCTACGACTGATATCGCAAAGCCCGATTCCGAAGGATTCATCGGGCGGTGGCTGATGCTGGAGCCTATAGATAAACCCAACAGAAGCAATACTGTCTTCACCGACAGTTATCTTCGCGATGTCTTCAATAAGGAATATTTTCCCGGACAATTTACGGCTTTTCCTAAATCGGGTCAAAAAGTGAAAGTCGGGAAGCAATCCTTGAAATGGCATTCATTAGATAGCAAACTCTTCAATGTTAAATTATTCCGATTTGCAACAGGTCTTGATAAGCCTTATTATGGTGTTCTCTTCTGGGTCGTCACTGCAATTGACTGTAAAGAAGACATTCCGGATGTGAGAATGTCTGTAGGCTCAAATTCAGCATCCATGTGGTGGCTCAATGGTGAAGAAACACTTCTTCTTTCAGGCGACCGCCGCATGGTAATGGATGACTGTACGTCTAAACGTATCACCCTTAAGAAAGGACGCAATATTATCCGGGGTGCTATTATTAATGGTCCGGGTATGAGCGATTTCTGTCTGCGTTTCATTCACGAAGATGGAACACCGGTAACTAATTTCACTATCAGTACCCTATAAACTTTTTTACCATGAAATTCAATATCTATAAATATTTACCTACTGTATTTATCGCTTTTTCAACGGCAAGCGTATCGGCACAAATTGGAGAGCCATACATCCATGATCCGTCGACTATCATGAAGTGCGACGGTAAATATTATACTTTCGGCACCGGAGGAGGCGGACTAATTTCTGACGATGGCTATCATTGGCATCAAGGTGGCGTGCGCCCGGGGCGCGGTGCTGCCCCCGACGTAGTGAAAATTGGAGATAGATATCTTGTGGCTTACAGTGCTACAGGCGGAGGTCTTGGCGGCGGACATAGTGGAAAAGTGCTGACCATGTGGAATAAGACTTTAGATCCTAACTCTCCAGACTTTGAATATTCAGAACCAATAGAAGTGGCTTATTCCGAAGAAAATGAAGACTGCGATGCCATTGATCCCGGATTACTCCTTGATCCTACTACAGGTAGACTTTGGCTTTCTTATGGCACTTATTTTGGATTCATCCGTCTTGTGGAGCTTGATCCTGCCACAGGTGCTCGTATTCAGGGTAATGAGCCAATCAATATTGCTATTGACTGTGAGGCAACTGATCTTCTTTATCGTGACGGATGGTATTATCTTCTTGGCACTCACGGCACTTGCTGCGATGGCCCTAATTCCACTTATAATATAGTGGTGGGACGTTCGCGCAACGTCGAGGGTCCCTATCTAGATAATATGGGCAGAGATATGCTTCATGGTGGTGGAAAAATGGTAGCAAGTTCCGGAAACCGTAAGACAGGTGCCGGGCATTTCGGCAGATATGTCGAAGATGATGGTGTCGAGAAAATGTCGCTCCACTTTGAAGCAGATTTCGACCAAGGTGGCAGAAGCGTCCTTGCGGTTCTCCCCCTTCTTTGGAAAAATAATTGGCCTGTTGCAGGAGATCCTTTTGTCGAGGATACTTATGAAATTGAATCAGAAAGAAGAGGATATGGTCTTGAACTTGCCGTAGATTTTGTCAGAATGCAAGGGGGATTGCATAGATTTTGGGAACCGCAGACTGAACCCATCGTTCCACTCCCCGACCAGAAACTCGAAGATGTGATCGATACGTGGCCTTCCGGAAATATCGATGTTCGAATTGGTGACTATATGTTCCGACCTCATCAGAAGTGGACCGTCACTGCAGTCCCTGAAGCCGGTGGTTATCTTGGAGCTCCATATTATAAGATTACCATTGAGGGCACAGACAGGGCTCTTTGTGCTACTTCTGATAAGGAAGTTTCAACTGTAGAACATTTTACCGGAGCAGACGAACAACTTTGGCGAATAGAGCAACTTATTGACGGTGCTTACCGAATAATGCCTAAGGCAATACCTGGATGCGATGAAGAACTTGCTCTCATTTCAGTTGCTGACAGCACTCCGTCTCTCGGGAAATTTGACTTTTCAAGTGATAATTCCAAGTGGAATTTCAGAAAACGTTGAGAGAGGAGGAATAATTCATAATGCATAATTTACTTCTATGAAAAAGATTTTATGTATCGGGATATTGAGCACCACATCTACAATCATATTTGCTCAGAATCCTATTATTCACGATCAGTTTACTGCCGACCCTACAGCAAGAGTTTTTAACGGAAGGATGTATCTGTATCCATCTCATGACATTGTAAGTCCTGTAGATGAACTGAAAGATTGGTTTTGCATGGAGGACTATCATGTTTTTTCTTCTGATAATCTCGTTGATTGGACCGACCATGGCGTGATCCTTACACAGAACAACATTCCATGGGTAAAGCAAAATTCCTATGCAATGTGGGCTCCGGATTGCGTTGAGAAAGATGGACGCTATTATTTCTATTTCCCTGCCGCTCCTAAAGATATGGAACGAGGTTTCGGTATAGGCGTTGCTATAGCAAATTCTCCGGAAGGTCCTTTTATGCCGATGCCTCGTCCTATCAAAGGAGTAATGGGTATCGATCCATGTGTCCTTGTAGACGATGATGGAAAATGCTATATATATTGGAGTGGAATGGGCATCTCGGTGGCACCTCTTAATGACAATATGATTGAACTCGATGGTGAGCCTACAAAAATTCAAGGTCTACCGGAAGGATTCAAGGAAGGACCTTTTGCGTTCAAGCGCAATGGAATCTACTATCTCACTTTCCCCTGGGTTAGAGATAAGACGGAAACGCTTGCTTATGCCATTGCAGACAATCCTTACGGTCCGTTTGAATTCAAAGGTATTATCATGGATGAATCTCCTACTGGTTGCTGGACCAATCATCACTCTCTCGTTGAAAAAGATGGAGAGTGGTATATATTCTATCACCACAACGATTACTCTCCCGACATGGATAAGCGTCGCTCTTCAAGGATAGATAAAGTGACTTTCAATCACGATGGTACTATAAATAAAGTTACACCTACACTGCGTGGAGTCGGAATAAGCGATGCAAGAAAGAGGATACAGATAGACCGTTATACTACCATAAGTCCTAATGGTATTAAACTCAGGTATATTGACCCTGATGACACTTTTAAAGGTTGGGCTATTGAATTTTCAAAAAAAGGCGCTTGGTCTACATATGACAGAGTTAATTTTGGTGACAGACCAGTGAAGGAAGCGACTTTTAGAATACTTAGTAAAAAAGGATGCACAATTCAAATAAGTGAAAAGGATGGTAAAATAATTGCCAAGGCGGATGTGCCACCATGCAAAGATTGGAAGGACGTGACAGTACCGGTCATCTGTTCCCCGCAAGGGCTTAAAGATATTATGGTGACCATGACAAAAGGATCATCAGCCGAAATTGATTGGATAGGTTTTGACACTCTTCCCCTCGAAGAAGGTGCCTTCGCTTCCGGACAATACCGTAACTATTTCAAGGATCTTGGACATTCGGAGAATGAAATAAACAATCGTCTCAACCAAATATTCCAAGACTTGTTTTTTGGTCCAAACAAGATATATTTCGAAGTTGATGACAACACAGCGTATATTAGCGATATAAAAAACAATGATGTCCGCACAGAAGGCATGTCTTATGGAATGATGATAGCTGTGCAACTTGATAAGAAAGATATTTTCGATAAACTCTGGAGTTGGGCTAAAAAAAACATGCAGCATCAAGAAGGACCGAACGATGGTTATTTCGCTTGGAGCTGTAAGACAGATGGCACTCCCAATGCTCTTGGATCCGCTTCTGACGGAGAACTGTTCTTCATCACTTCTCTCATCTTTGCATCCAACCGATGGGGCAACGACTCCGGAATCAACTATCTTGCCGAAGCTCAAAACATCATAAATAAATCCATGCAGAAGACAGGCATGGACCGAGTTTCACCTCTTATCAATATAGAGGAAAAACTAATTACTTTCACCCCTGATCCTTGGGGAGGAACCTATACAGATCCGTCATATAATATCCCGGCATTCTATGATGTATGGGCTAAGTGGGCTAACGATGGACGAAGCAGTTTTTGGAAAGAATGTGCTGAGAAAAGCAGATCATATCTTCATAAAGCAACGCATCCCGTCACAGGATTGACCTCCGATTATACTGCATATGATGGTTCTCCTCGAGGCTCCCGCTTCATAATCGGCGACGATTTCCGTTTCGATTCATGGAGAGTGCCTCTTAATATTGCGATTGACTATGCTTGGAGCGGTGCTGATGCTGACTGGCAGCGTAGTTATGCAAATAGGATTCAAGACTTCTTCTATAATGAAGGGATTGATAGTTTTGTCGACCAATATAAGACCGATGGCAGTCAGGTAGACAGGATATTGGGAGCAGGAGAGCATCAAGCACTCAGGCATTCGTTAGGTCTTGTGAGCACATTAGGAGCAGCCTCATTAGCAGCATCCGATCCTAAATCAAGGGAATTTGCCGAACATCTTTGGAACTCAAAACACGAGCCTTACGAAGACGGATATTTTGATGCCTACTATGACGGACTGCTGCGTCTTTTCTCCTTTATGCTATTAAGTGGAAATTATCAAGCCATTCCCCCATCACAGCAATAGTGATATGTTTATATAAATAAATTATGGCCTCAAGGTTTTCCTCGAGGCCATTTCTTATTTATGCCATTTATTGTTCACAAGGATAGAAATCCTTTAACCAATGACATTAGATATTTTCAATTGGAAGTAGAGTTAATAATTTTCCGGGCGAAGTTCAAAATAAGCTTGTGGATGGCTGCAAACGGGGCAAATCTGAGGTGCGGACTTTCCTATATGTATGTTGCCACATTCGAGGCACATCCAAACGCGGTCACCATCGCGTGAGAATACGATTCCATCTTCGATATTCTTAAGAAGCTTGCGATAGCGTTCCATATGCGCTTTCTCAATAGCACCTACCAACTCAAATTTCTTTGCGATTTCTGTAAAGCCTTCTTCGCGAGCAATGGCAGCGAATTTTACATACATGTCTTCCCATTCGTATTCCTCT
This sequence comes from uncultured Porphyromonadaceae bacterium, assembly GCA_947176285.1. Lineage (GTDB taxonomy): Bacteria > Bacteroidota > Bacteroidia > Bacteroidales > Muribaculaceae > Lepagella. The sequence goes on along the minus strand of CAMWQF010000007.1, from coordinate 2,825 downwards.
CCTGCAGCAGCATCTTTTAGATTTTCGGGAGTCTCAGGTACATCTCCGTCGTGAAGATATTTAAACCAAAGCTTTGCATGAGCATGTTCATTCTGGGATGTCTCTTCGAAGATGTTACCGATTTGCTGATATCCGTCTTTTTTTGCTTTCTTTGCATAGAAAGAGTATTTCACACATGCTAGAGATTCACCGGCTAAAGCAGCCAACAGACATTCTTCTGTCTTGCTTCCTTTGAGTTCTTTCATTTTATTATATAGTTTATAGGTTGTGGTTTTCTTCAAACTAAACAAAACATCCATAAAAAGGTTCATTTCGGGTCCCAATTTTTTAGATAATATTTGCTGAGTTTTTACGCTTGGAATTTTTTTTGCTGTGTATAGTTGATTGTATCTAACTTTTTATTAATTTTGCATCGTGAAAAAGCCAAATGGATATCCAATCCTTTGTCTTATTCAGTAATATTACAGGTAACAAGTTAAACTTGACAGTCTTATGGGAGGTTTTTTTGGCGCAGCCTTAAAACGAAAGTGTGTCAACGATATTTTTTATGGCGTTGACTATAACTCACATCTCGGCACTCGCCGCGGTGGAATGGTGACCTACGATCCGGAAGAGAAACGCTTCTGCCGTTCGATCCACTCGCTCGAAAGCACATATTTCCGTACTAAATTTGAATCGGAATTGCACAAATATAAGGGCAACATGGGTATCGGAGTAATTAGTGATACTGACCCTCAACCGATTACTATCAATTCTCACCTTGGCAGATATGCTATCGTCACTGTCGCCAAAATTGATAATCTCGATTCTTTAGAGAAAGAACTTCTGGATAATGGTGAACACTTTGCCGAACTCAGTTCCGGAGTCACTAATCCTACTGAACTTATAGCCCTCCTCATTAATCAAGGCAAGACTTTTGTGGAAGGCATTGAAAATGTATATAATAAGGTGAAGGGATCCTGCTCTATGCTGATTCTCACTGAAAATTCAGTAATTGTAGCTCGCGACAAACTTGGCAGAACTTCCATCGTAATCGGAGAAAAGGAAGATGGCTACGCAGTGAGCAGCGAATCTACATCTTTCCCCAACCTTGACTACCGATTGCTTCGCGATGTAGGACCCGGAGAGATAGTAGAACTAAAACCTGACGGAATCCGCCAACTACGTGCTCCAAATAAGGAAATGCAGATATGTGCCTTCATGTGGGTCTACTATGGATTCCCAACTTCTACATATGAAAACCGCAACGTAGAGGAAGTGCGCTTCAAATCGGGCTATGCCCTCGGACAGCAAGACTTGGAGACAGAAATCGACTGTGTAGCAGGTATTCCGGATTCCGGTGTCGGAATGGCGCTTGGCTACGCTGCCGGCCATGGCACTCCTTACCAAAGATGTATATCCAAATATACACCTACTTGGCCACGCAGTTTCACTCCTTCCGACCAGTCAATGCGCTCATTCATAGCAAAAATGAAACTTGTGCCTAATGAGGCGATGCTCAAAGGGAAACGTGCTCTCTTCTGTGACGACTCTATAGTGCGTGGCACTCAGCTCAACGACAATGTAAAAGTTCTGTTTGATTGCGGAGCTAAGGAAGTGCATATGCGCATTGCTTGCCCCCCACTTATTTACGGATGTCGGTATCTTAACTTCACCTCATCCAAATCTGAGATGGAATTGCTCACTCGTCGCATCATCGAAGAACTCGAAGGAGACCCCAACGCTCACCTTGACGAATATGCAAAGACAGGCAGTTGTCGCTATTGCAAGATGGTTGAGAAGATGAGAGAGCGCTACGGTCTTACCTCACTGAAATTCAACACTCTTGAGAATCTCATTGAAGCTATCGGACTTCCCAAAGATCAGGTATGTACCCACTGCTTCGACGGCACGTCACATTTTTAATTTCATACTTTTTCCAGATAATAATTGAGGGGACGCACTAACTGTACGTCCCCTCAATTGTCATAACATCCTAATCTCTTATAGTTAATACGAAACCATTCTATCCGACTTTAAAAGCCTAATGATGCAAAAGTCGAAAAGGATTGCGGAGCAGTTCTGTCGAGCGCTTCAAGCACTAAGGATGCATGTCCTTGTGAAAGTGCATATAAATCGGTATCTGTGCTTTCAGGCTCATCGTTGACCAAATGACCGGCAAGCATGTAAAACTTTCTGCCGAATGGATCGATGTATTCCTTATATTCTTCACTCCAATGAGCCTTACATTCGCGACAAACTGAAATCGGAGTCTCACTGAATCCTGCCGGAACATTTATATTAATAAAAGTACCTTCAGGAAGTCCATTCTCAAGTACATTGGGAACGACTTTGTCAACAATAGGTTTGATTGATGAAAAATCGGCATCCGGATCGTGTGTAGTTAGAGAAAATCCGATTGAGGGAATGCCCCATGTGCATCCTTCCTGTACAGCTCCCATGGTTCCGCTATATAGAACATTTACCGAAGCATTGCTGCCATGGTTGATTCCTGCCACCACAAGGTCTGGTTTTCTACCGTTTAGAACTGTATAGCAAGCAACTTTTACACAATCCACCGGTGTTCCATTGCAACTATATAACTTTGTTCCCGAAACAGGACTCTTTTGCTCTTCTATTCTTAAAGGAGCGTCGAAAGTCAGAGCCATCGACTGCCCACTGCGTCCCTGATCAGGACATACTGCTATTATTTCACCATAAGGGGCAAGCATCGCTATAAGTTCTCGAACCCCCTTTGCCATATATCCATCGTCATTACTGACTAATATTAATTTCTTAGACATAATTTTAGATTTAGAATTATGATATATTGTTTCTTTGCTGTG
>CAMWQF010000006.1 GCA_947176285.1 uncultured Porphyromonadaceae bacterium | reverse complement strand
GTATAGGCTCATCCGTTTCCGGAATAGGGGTTGGAATTGCTAACCAAACGGAATCCATTCGGACAAGTGCTACCAACTTAAGTTCTGTCATTGTAAGCACATTCCAAAGCATTCTAACGTTGGAAACATTCAAGAGCATTGGCATCAACGTGGGTTCTGGATTACAAATCGGAATCGAGAGCAAGGTGGTGGATATCACAAACAGTGTAAATAGCATTGCGAACGCGGCTGTTAACGCAGCGAAAGATACGTTGGAGATCCATTCGCCCTCAAGAGTTCTACATTCTATCGGTGAAAATTTCGATATCGGCTTGATCGGCGGCATTCTTTCCAGGATGTCTGACGTGACTGGAGCAAGTGAAATAACTGCTCAAAATGTTGTTAATCCAATCAGGGATGCAGTACGGAATATCAATACCATTCTTGAGTCTGGGGAACTTGAAGATCACAGATTTACTATTACACCCATTCTCGATCTATCCTCTATAAAAGCTGGGGCAACTGAGATAAGCGGAATTTTGGATCGGCGGTTAGATCTTTCGACCACATTCTCAAGAGCGAATGATGTTTCCAGAATTATGGGCGGTATAAGAGAAAGCAAGTATACTCCTCAGAAAGAAACAAAAGTGTCTTCCGGCAGTACAGTATACAATTTCAATCAGTATAATCAGTCCCCGAAAGCACTTAGTCAGGTGGAGATTTACAGGCAAACGAACAACCAATTCTCAGCGTTTAAAAGGGCGGTGGAAAGGAAATGATTAAGTCGGTAACGGTTATAAATCATCTTGGCGAAGAGACCAAGATCGTTCTTGAGGATGAATATCCAAAGCATGGATTCCTTTTAGAAAGTATCTCTGGTCTCGGGCCAGCCAAAGCCACGATAAACACTACGGATTTGGCAACCGGGGACGGATCAAAATACAATTCTGCGAGGATGGAAAAACGGAACATTGTAATAAGCCTTATATTTACTCAGGCTGATTCCATAGAAGAAACTCGTCAGAGGTCGTATCGAGTATTTCCGTCCAAAAGAAATGTAGATCTCATCATCGAGACTGATAGGAGGGTTCTGAAGACGACCGGTTATGTCGAAACAAACGAACCGGATATCTTTTCAGACAAGGAAGGAACTCAAATAAGTATTTTATGCCCAGATCCGTATTTTTACAAATATGGAAAAGATGCCGTACAAAGAACTATTCTTGCTGGGGTAGAAGCTTTGTTTGAGTTCCCTTTTTCCAACGAATCGCTTAGCAAAAAATTGATCGAATTCGGAGATATCAAGGATTTACGGGAAACTTCCATTATCTACGAAGGGGATCATGAGGTGGGATTGACGATCAAAATACATGCCATTGGTTCCGTTAGCAATATCACTTTGTATAGCGCCACTACAAGAGAGATCATGACCATTAACAACGACGTTCTTAGGGAGATGACTGGATCTGGAATTGTGGCTGGGGATGACATAATTATTAGCACAGTTAGAGGTAATAGAAGCATTCTTTTGTTACGGAATGCGGTATATACAAATATCTTAAACTGTGTGAAAAAGGGCACTGACTGGATTACACTTCTCCCTGGAAAAAACATTCTGGCGTTCAGTGCAGATGAGGGTTCTGAGAAGTTGTATATAACCATCGAGAACAATACTCTTTACGAGGGGGTGTGATTAAAATGGATCTTGTCGTAATGGACGATACATTCAAGAGTATCTATTTGTTCGACAGTTTCGAATCTTTAATTTGGACTGAGCGATATGACACGGCCGGCGATTTCGAGATATACACCCCCTACGGTCCAGATTTGAAAGAGCTTGTTCAATTTATTAGCGGGCAATTGAATCGACTAAAAGATACATATGTCTGGTTCAGTGAATCGGAAGCTGTAATGATAATCGATACCATGGAACTCACGGAGGACGAAACGACTGGATCTCATCTGAAATTGACCGGATCTTCTTTGGAGTTTATTCTCGATAGAAGGTCAATATGGAAGCAGACGAGATTGGATAGCAAGGTTGATTATGCCATAAATCGTCTTTTGAATGAAAACGTTATATCTCCAAATGACTCAGACCGAAAGATTCCGGGATTTGTTTACAAAAAGACAATCGACGAAGAGATCGACAAGCTCAAAATATCAAAGCAGTATACCGGCGATAATCTTTACGACATAATTGTTGAGATTTGTCAATTATATGGTTTAGGTTTTCGGATTCGTCTGGACGATCAAAATCAGTTTATTTTCGAGTTATACCAAGGGATTGACCGGAGTTATGATCAGACAAAAAATGCGTATGTGGAATTTTCCTCTACATTTGAAAACTTGTACGGCAGTAATCTCTTAAAATCCAATCGAACGCTTAAGACGGTAACATTAGTAGCTGGAGAGGATTTGAAAGTTGGGGATAGCCGCAAAACATTAATTGTTGGAGGATCAGAAACTGGTTTGTCCAGGAGGGAATTGTACACCGATGCTCGAGATATTCAGTCTGAGCTGGAAAATGGAACGAACATGTCGGACGAGGAGTATTATGCGAAATTAGAATACCGTGGCTTGGAAAAACTTTCTGAAAATAAAAGTACGAAAGCCATTGAACCATCCATAGATACAACTTCTGAGAACTTTGTATACGGAAAAGATTATTTCATAGGGGATATTGTACAAGTAGTAACTGAATACGGAATCGAAACCAAAGCTCGAGTAACCGAAATGGTAAGAAGTTATGACCTTTCTGGATATTCGGCTTATCCAACGTTCACTGTGATGGACGAGAAAGGAGATTAGAATGCTAACTTACGGTTTTTACAATTCGAAGGATCATGACCGTCTTTATGATGCTATTCAGATTTCCAGTATATTTGATGGAATCATTAGAGACGGTGTTTTCATGTCTATCGGGTCACATCTTCAGGTAACGGCAAATAATCGGATGACCATAACCGTTGGCACTGGTCGAACTTGGTTCGATCACTCCTGGACGTTGAACGATTCACCGTTATTGCTGATGATTCCCCCATCCGAGATAATCATGAAACGGATAGATGCCATTGTTCTTGAGGTGAATGGGAATACTCGGATAAATGACATAAAAGTAGTAAAGGGAACCCCCAGTACTACAAATCCGCAAAGACCGGTCATGGTAAACACGGAGAATGTTCATCAGTATCCTCTGGCGTTTATTAACGTAGGCGAGAATGTTACCGAAATTCGTCAGGCAAATATTACAAACATGGTTGGAACTTCATCCACTCCATTCGTTACCGGAATTTTGGAGACCATAAACATCGATTCGTTGGTAGCTCAGTGGGGTGCTCAGTGGACTGATTGGTCGGCGGGAGTTGTAAAAGAATATACAGAATGGACAAAAGAGCTGCATGATATACTGGACGGGGAGGTTGCCAGTAATCTTGCTGTTAGGATCCTTGGTTTGGAAAAAGAAAGTACTGGTCAGAATACGGAAATTGTTCAGATCAATCAGGATATCCAGAATATTCAAAATACAGCCCTAACGCAAAATCAAGCCATTGTTAATCACGAGACTCGGCTGGGGGATGTCGAAACAACTCAGACTTATCAGGGTCTTTTGATAACCAACCATGGAAACACGTTGTCCACTCATAGCACTCAGATCAACAATCTTGAGACTTCCGTCAGCGGATTGACAACGGCTCTTAATGCTCTGGATAACAGTGTTGTGAAATCTACAAACATACGTAATATTGTGTTTGTGTCGAGTTTGCCGGCTGACGCAGCATCTCACCCGGACACGCTATATTTAATACCGGAATAAGGAGGATTAAAATGCCTATTTATTTTGGAAGAACTGAAAATTCGGAATTATCAATTGGAGGTGTTGGAATTGGAGAAGGCTATGTCGGAAACGTACAAGTGTTCTCCAGCGGTCCCCCTCCTTGGATCTTTATAGGGGAAGAAACCGGTTGGATGCCTGGGAAGAGGGTTACAAGTGCCTATCGAAATTACGAAGGATTACACACGGCAGGTTATAACCCAGAAAAAGGTTATGACATATACGGATGTGATGGTCACACAAAAGGTGAAGATTGTCAGTTAGAAGTTCGCCTCCAAATAGATACGAAAACATATCATAAGGTCTATCTAGATGGAGAAATAACCCATAATATGAATGGGAAGGGAACCAGATATTGTCGATATTATCAACCGAGTACTGATCATTGGACTTATTTTTGCCAATCTAACGACGAAGATTGGATAAGTAAAGAAAGTGATGTAATCGCCACAAGAGAAATATTGACCTCTTCCGATGATTATATTATAATGGAAATGAAAGCCGGATTTTCAAGCTCACAAGTTGAAGATGTCAGCGTTTGGATTCATACCGGAATAACGAGACTAATCGGACAATGAAAAAGAAAGCAATAGGAGGTGATCAAAAATGAGTTATAGTATCAAACAGAACGCAATCACTCTTACCAGAGGCGATACGTTCAAAGCGCAAGTTGAAATACGGCATCCAGATGGAAGTCTCTATACGCCAAAAGAAGGTGATCAAATTAGATTTGCAGCAAAGAAGAAAATATCTGATACATCTCCTTTGATACTCATAGAAATACCAATTAGTACCATGCAATTGGTTATAACGCCAGCCGATACAAAACCTTTGGATTTCGGAGAGTATTGGTACGACATACAGATCACCAAAGCGAACGGTGACGTAGATACTTTTATCACGAAGAGTGTTCTGAAGCTTACGGAGGAGGTTGAATAATGGATGTAATACAATATCCTACGGTTGGAAGACTGATACCGGAGCCAACACTTGGAGGAGAATTATCGCAAATCGACTCTTTAAATGGGAGATTATCTTCCGGCGGAGGAACTGGGGGATGTGAGGTAACGTTTTTAGAAGTGGACAATGACTTTGGAACCGGTTGTTATATAGTATTGGAAGAGCTGTAAGGAGGGATCAAAATGGAATTGAAAAAAGCAACCATACAATTAGATAACGGAAAAGAAATTGGAGACCTTCTGAGAGAAGACGGAACCTTAAAATTCTACTCCAAAAAAGATTTGATCCTGGCCGATCTCAGGGGGCATCTCGGAGAAGTTACGATCAAGTATGACGGATACGAAGAATGGTATGATCATCGATTGGTTCTGGTCGATAAGGTTGAGGAGACAGAGCATGGATACGCCTTCATGTTCATTGATTTGCCCAAGGAAACGTATGAGTTTATTGGGAACGCTCAACGACCGAACGAAGCTCGTATCATAAGATAATTGGAGGAGGATCAAAATGGCTTATAACAAAATTGTTTATGGTGGTAAAACTTTGATTGATTTAACCGCCGATACGATAGAGCCTGCAAAGATACTCATGGGTTATACAGCTCATGACCGGTCCGGGGCTCCCATAACTGGTTCTTGTACTTTTGACTCTGACACCAGTGATGCAACAGCAAAAGAAGGAGAAATTCTCTTTGGCAAAACCGCTTATATCAACGGTGAAAAAGTTATCGGTACTATGCCAAATAGAGGAAGTGTGAATTATGACATTACCACAAAAGCCGGAGTCTATACAATCCCTCTTGGATTTAGCGATGGAACTGGTAAGGTCAAAATATCGGAGGATGAGCAGGCAAAGATCATTGCTCAAAATATCAAACAGGGTATCGTGATACTGGGTGTAACCGGGAGTCTTCGGCCTGCTTCAGACATCAAGGCCCAGGTCAAAACGGTAACGCCGAGCTTGGATCAAAATGTAGTCGTTACAGCGGATCCTACTTATGATTATTTATCTCAGGTGACGGTGAATAAAGTTCCATACAAAGAGGAAGAAAACGCCGCCGGTGGAATTACTGTGACGATCGGGTAAATATGAGGGGGAGGGATCAAAATGCAATATTTAGCAATTGTTCGAAAAACTCCTACCGAATTAAAGCATTTTGGAATCAAGGAAAGATCCGGCCGGTATAAATGGGGTTCTGGTGATAGGCCATATCAGAGATTGGAAACGCCGAAAAGCAAACAGGGGAAGAAAGCGTATAAAATAGCTTCCAAAACCGGTAAACGTCCGGATTGGTACACAAAAGAGCGAATAATACCAAAAGGAACCAAAGTGTATCGAGTAACGCTAAAAACGGAAAAAGGGCGAGACGCTCCGACTTATGTAACATATACATATACGGATCGCAACCTCATGGCAGGCCAATATCTTACTCAACTCATGGATTTTAGAGGAATGAGACTGAAGCCCAGAGAATATGAAGAAAACGAAAAAAAGATAAGACAGTTTGAAGAAAAGAGTTATAAATTAACCGAGGATTTGAAAATTCCAAGCAGACAGACAGTCGCTGAAGTTTTTAAAGAATCGGTTCCATTGGAATTTGCAGCCATGGCTTACGCTATAACACTTTGTAAAAGAAACAAAGTCAAAATCGAAGACGATGCAAAGAAGGCTGGTGAGGATTTTAAAAAAGTATTTAGAGAGTATGCGGATATATACATGGATGAATACTATGACTCTGTTCCCCATAAAACAGACCTTGAGCTATTTTATAATAAAGCTTGGGCGGTTGGTGTATCAGATCGCGTGAAGAATATTGTTGTGAATAAACTCTCGGATATGGGGGTATAATGCCATGGTCGACGAAGCTCAAGTTGGAGGCTACGATCACATCCCAGCTCAAGGAATTGACCCGATTCTTGTGTTCAATCAGAATAAATCTATGGTCGAAAAAACTTCCAAGGTGGAAATGACCCCCAGTATGTATCGCATGAGTTCTGACTATTCTTTCCGATGGTCCAATAAAGCAAACAAAGAATGGCGGGAAGCTAAAGATGAGGAAGAAAAGAGACTTTCCTCTAGTAAATAGAAAGGATATAAAAATGTCTGAAGTAAATAAAGTAGTGGTTGGGGATAAAACCTTGATCGATCTTACGAATGATACAGTAACCCCGGAAGACATGTTGAACGGTGTTATAGCTCATGATGCCTCCGGAAAGAAGATCATTGGTACCGGGTTTAAGGGGTTGGAGAGTATTATTTTTGGTTTTCCCAATACCCCAGTAAACAACATTACAAATTTCTGGTTCAAAATAGCCACGGTTACTCTGGATAAAAACTATTTGGATGTAAATGCAACTCTTTTGGTGGAATTGCTTTATGCAAATAATGGCAACATTGCTGGAATCCTGAAATGTGCAGTTCGAACTCAGGCCGTTGGTAACAGTAATTACATCCAGGACAGTCTGATAGATGTTTTCTGGTTAGTTCAGAGCAAAGTCCCCCTTGGTTCCGGCGAGCCTGAGTTCAAAGTAATTGTGGATCGACCAAACAACACAGGAGCAGCAACAGCTTCCATATGGGGTAAATGTTCCATGGGATATCAGGTTGTAAAAGTCAGCATATTGTCAAATTGCGATCGGTTAAATTACTCCACCAGCAAAGAAAATGTTAGAATATTTGAGTTCGTCGATGCTATTGATACCGATAACGCTCAACCATTACCCACCGCTCAAACAAACCGTTGGATAAAAGATGCTTCTTATGCGTATTTGATGAACCCGAGTCAACATCCTGCCATGTTTGCAGAGCATGATCCCAGAACAGATGGAACGCCTTTGGTTGGGGCTGATACGGATTGGAATACATTGATAAAGAACGGAAGCTATAAAGTTCAATCTGCGACTATGGACAAGGGACATAATGCTCCAGTCGGAGAGTATTCTTATGGAATCATTTTCTGTATATATACGGAGCATCCAGGGTCCATCCGAATCGTCCAGTTATATATTCCCCATCAGCCTTTGTTGTATAGAATGTGGGTGAGAATTGCAAACGGCGGATCAGTAGATCAACTTACCTGGCTGGATTGGCACGCATTTGCTTCGGATGGTTTTCCAATAACAAAAAATAAAGTCAACCGCAACACCAAAGACGCAAACGATCTTTTGGAGATGAATCGATTCAGCATTGAAGAGCTTACTAACACGTCTACCAACACGCCTTATTCTGGCACATACAATTACATCATGAATATGCAAGGATCCGACAAGAATTACGGCGTTCAAATTGGAATCCCGGAAAATCAGAGCGCTTATCGACCTCCGGATTTGTTGACCAGGCGAAAAAATGCTGGAAATTGGAATTCTTGGGCCTCTGTGAGTAAGGGATTCATGATGATTTACGGTACAAATGCCAACATAGTGGATACTGAGAAAGTTTGGTATGAGATAGCTGAAACATCTTTTGACACTGGTGGACATGTGCGGAATATTGTTCTCTTATTCACACTTCCTTATAATAACAAGTCTAAAAAATGGCTTGGTATTCTGGAGTGTAATTGTCGGTCCGCTTCTGCCACTGATCTCTCGCATTTGGAATTAACCTGGAGATTATTCTCTTCTTCAGAAGGAGTTGATCAAACCATAAACCCGACGGAGGATTTCCTGGCTGTCAAAACGTCAACAGCGACCACTGTTAAAGTGACCATATGGGCAAAGCAAAGTCGTCCTTGGACCGGGGTTCAGGTGAAAGCTCTTCAGGACGGTTCCGGGGGAGATGGGGATGTATATCAGAATTTCTGGTGGTTTGTCAATTGGCCAAAAAATTCATCTGGTAAACCAAAACCCACCGGCAACATCACCTACCCGACCATGAGTAAAGTCCTGAATCCGGCAGCTGATTCGGATATGGTTGGGGGATTAGTGCCCGCTTTGCTTTACAAAACTCATAACGGTAACACTACTGGAAATCTGGATTGGAATACGTTGGTCGATTCGGGAGTTTACAAGATTCAAAATTGCACCATGACCGAAGCGTATCATGCCCCAGTCGGAGCATATCCTTTTGGAACATTAGTTGTTCTCTTCACAGCTCAGGATATGAATTCTGATACTGGGGAAAAAAGATGCGTTCAAATTTATGTAACTGATGGCTTCGCAGCAGCTGATTCAAATCTCATAACAGGACTTTGGATTCGTGCTGGCAACGGGAATAATTCTGTTACCTGGAGACCTTGGTATCGATTGTGGGATCCAAATGCGAGTGGTGGGGGTGGAGGAAGCTCAGAAATTCCGGATCCGTTGGAAGTGAAAGAAGTAATGTTTAAAAACAGTTCTGGAAAGAAGACTGGCGTTATAAAAGGCAATAACCAAACAAATTCTTCTGGGACTGGATTGTCAATAATTTATGGATCTGACAATACTACTGGGGAAGGTTTTGTAATCATGAACGATAGCCCTGCTAGTGATGATTCAGCGTTGGTAATGGGTAATCCAGATGGCTTTGCAAATAAATCGAGCATATATAATTCCGGAGTTTTTTCTTGGCCGTCAAAAGCTTTGACCGCTTTGAAAGGAATGGCTACGGATAGAAATGGAACTGATAGTCTTTCGGATTCCAGTGTACAAGAATGTTTTAACGTAATGAGTGCTTATAACGGAAGGTATTTGTCGGTTGGAATCGACTGCGGAAAAAAAGCCGGTTGGAAAGCGATCACGATAACAGCTTCGTATAGATCTTCGACTTACGGGGTGAATCTATTGGATCTTTGCGCTGAATATGGACTTGAAGTAAAGTGGGGCACCGCCTATAAACCAATATCTGCCTCCGCTTTTAACGTTTCATCATCCATCAGATTTAAAGAAAATGTTCTTAATATGACCGAAGAAGAAGCTTTGAAAATCTTGCAGCTTCGAGTTGTTACTTTCGACTACAAAGAAGAATACGGCGGAAAGAAAGATTGCGAGGGCTTAATAGCTGAAGAAGTTATCGATGTGGATCCTTTTCATGTAACAACAGAAGATTGGGAAGAAGATAAAAGGCCAGCATCCATTGATTATTCAACTTTCGTTCCAAAACTCATCAAAATGGTTCAAATCCAGGATCAAAAGATAAAGTCTCTCGAGCAGGAATTGGAAGAGATGAAACTGCAGTTGCTCAAAATGGAAGCCAAGATTCTGAATTTATGAGGTGCGATATATGTTTTTAAGGATTTATGTGGTTGTTATAATTGTTGTATTCCTATCATTTCTCCCTCATTTTCATGAGATGGCTGCTACGCCGGAACAGTTATACGAATGTAACGATCTGAACTGGGTTGGCGTTATAATTCTTTATGGATTCTTCTTGGTTGTAGATCCACTATTCTTTATCTTTCGGTTTTTATACTGGCTGACTCATGCTGGTAGAAAGGAGTAATTATGTCGCAATTTGGTAACGTCAATTCAAACCAATATTACATGGACGGGCCAATTCCTGGCGGTCCTATTAGATCTGTTCAAAATCCAAATTGGATGAATGTGGGCGGGCAAATGAGCACTCAATCCACTGGGAACTACTACGGTTTATCCCAATCCATGAACACAACAAGACCCGCACCTACTCCACAGCCATCTCCCCCAGATCTTACCTATGGTCGGATGGTGAATGCGGAGCAGGAAATTGTCGCCAATGAAGTTCCCATGGACGGAAATTACGGCGTGTTTCTGACAAGGGATCGTTCCAGGGTATTTGTAAAGACTTGGGGGCATGATGGTCTTATTCATACGGATACCTACAATCTGGTGATTCCGGAGGAAGTGGCCGCACAACAGGCAGAGCAGGATCCTTTCAACATCATCATGAAGAAGCTCGACGCTATTCAAAGGAGTGTCGATCCGGAAAAGTATACGGAACTTAGCAAACCAGTAACCGAAGGAGTCGCTCCCAAATTCTCAAATGGAGGTGTTTAAAATATCATGAATCCTTTATTACAAGTGGCAATGCAAACCATCTTAAATCGTCCGGATTTGAGAAATAACCAGATCGCGCAGCAGTTCCTGAATATTGTTAATACCGGGGACGTCGCACAGGGCCAGCAGTTGGCTCAAAATCTTTGTCAGACCTATGGGTTAAACCCCCAGGATGCCGCACAACAGGCACAGAATGGTCTGAGAAATATGTTTCATATGTGATTGCACTCTGAGGAATGATTCTAAGCGCGCAAGATGATTTTCTCGGATTGTAAAATAAAAATTATAAGGAGGACATATTATGGGTATGTTCGGAGGTGCTGCTTCTCCCAGTTTGGCGGATATTGCAGCTGTAACAAGAAACAACGATGGTAACAACAATGGCGGTTGGGGAGACGGCAATGGCTGGTGGATCCTGATCATTCTGTTCGCTATCTTCGGCGGATGGGGTGGAGGCTACGGCTATAGAGGAAATGGCGGTGGTCAGGCAGTGTACGATACCGGTGCTGGTATGCAGAGAGGATTCGACACTTCCCAGATCATCACCAAGCTGGACGGTCTGAACAGTGGTATCTGCAGCCTGGGTTACGATCAGCTGAATCAGATGAACGGGATCAACACCAATATCCTGCAGACCGGCTTCGGCATTACCAATGCAATCCAGGCAGATACTGTGGCCAACATGCAGAACGCAAATGCAATTTCCAGGCAGCTGGCTGATTGTTGCTGCGACAACAGGGCCGCTGTCAAGGATCTGCAGTACAATATGGCAACTCAGTCCTGTGCACTGGGTAACAACGTACACCAGACCGGTGATGCGATTATCCAGAACCAGAATCAGGGCTTCCAGATGCTGAATAACACCATTCGTGATGGCTTCACTGGCCTGGAGATCCAGAATCAGAACCGGTATATTGCCGAGCTGGAGAGAAAGCTGAACGCATGCGATCGGGATTCCGCTCTGCTGGCTCAGTCCAATTACCTGATCAACACGCTGCAGCCCGCTTCCAGACCTGCGTACCTCACCTGTAATCCCAACACCGGCCTGGTATTCCCTCAGCAGACCAACTGGGGTTATGGGAATTACAATGACTGCAACGGAAACAGATGCGGTGGCTGCCAGGGCTGCTAAATCATAGTCACACAAAAGAGAAAACTATCAGGTTTAAACTTGATTAAAATACAAAAGAATTATTAACAGGCAATCGCACTATTACAACAAAAACCAAGCCCAGAGTCATGCACGGATTCTGGTAAATGTCTATTGAAAACTGAATATTGTAAAAATGTTGGAGGAGGGGATTTTACGGTTCCTTCCTCCTTCCAAAAATCAATTAAAATGAAAAGGAGGTATCTTTGGATATGTTAGTGTTATCTAATCTGACTGCACAAACGATTCAACCGGGGCAGGCTGTTACCTTCGACAATGTGATTCTCAGGACTGGGAATTGTGAATGCTGGAGAAGACAGCTCCCCACATCTGCAAAATTGAGATCTAATGCGGCGTATAGCCTCGGATTCTCAGGAAATGTATCTTCCGCAACGGCGGGGGCAGCGATGCAGTTATCTATTGCTGTGTCTGGAAGTCCCTTAGTGGAGACAGCCATGAACAGTACTCCGGAAACAGCGGATGTCCTGAACAACATTTCCACCGAGACAAGATACAAGGTATGCTGCTGCGATGCCGATCGTGTAAGCGTTATTAACACCGGAACGGTTCCTGTAACCCTGGCTCCTAATTCGGCCTTTGTGATAGATAGGAGGGGATAATATGAAGGAAACACTTGCTACAATCGGGATGATTGGCGGCGTTAAGCAGACTCTCCTGGAGTGGATTGCCTGCGAAGTAAGCGAAGGCAAGGAGTATTTCAGAGAACCCTGCGTCGTGGAGGCTGTCGGTCAGTTGGTGGATATGGTCAAGGATTTATCTGAGACCGAAGAGAAATGCATGAAAAAGAAGTACTACGAGGTCATGACTTGTCTGGCTCTTGAAGAAGATGGCGATCCCGAATTCTCGCAGCGGATGGGTTATGACAACTGGAGGTATTCCGATGGGAGATACGCATCCAAGGGACACGGTCATCGTACCGGCTATACTCCCAATCCCTTCATAAGAGGTGCTGATCCCTATATTCCGTATCATATGCGGGGCGACATGATGGATGGTCATATGATCAGAATGGGGTATGATGATGGCGATCCCAGGGGGAGCTGGAATGGGGAAACTCCTGTTACAGGTGATATGTCCAAATCCCCTAGAAATACTATGGGGTATGACTTGGCGGAATATAGCGACGGCAGATCAATGTCGGTTCATGGAATGGATTATGACAATTACAAATCTGCTAAACGTCACTACACTGAGTCCCACAAAGACGAAGATAAGATGAAAATGAACGAGAACATCGAGAAGAGTACCATCAGAGCTATGGAATCTTTACGGGACATGTGGGTGGATGCAGACCCCCGCGTTCGGGAGAAAATGAAGAAGGACGTGGGACAGCTCTTCCAGGAGATGACTAAGAGTTGAGTAATGACTCTTTTACGATGAATGGGTTTTATTGGGAGGTCCTTTTTGTAGATCAAAATAATTCAATGCTTGTGGACAGAACAAATCGTTTTCGTGTTGCAACGACAGATCCTGAAACGGGACGTGTTTACTTGTCAAACCGATTAAGGGGCGATTTCCTTATGACGGTGTTTTTGCATGAACTTGGACATTGTGCTCTCTACAGTTTTGGACTTCTAGATGAAATCCATAGTATGGTTTATCCGAGATACTGGATCAAAATGGAAGAATTTATTTGTAATTTCCTGGCCGATTTCGGTTTTCGGATATTTAAGACTGCATACGCTACCCTCGGGTATGACGCGTGGAAAAAGATTCCAAAAGAGTTTGAAAGACTCATGGCTTAAGGAGGTGTTTATATGGAACTTATTTCTCCGTTCATTAACAAAACGAATACAATTCTGGCTGCTGTGGCGGCGTTCTTATCCTACATGCTTGGGGATCATTGGGCGCTGTTCGGCATTTTCCTGTTTGCAAACGTGATCGATCTCATAAGCGGAACCTACATCAAGGCCAGGCTGAAAAACGAGATCAGTTCAGAAAAGGGAGCAAAAGGCGTCATCAAGAAGGTTGGTTATTGGCTGATCATAATGGTGGCTTTTTCTATGTCCGCTGTGTTTATTGACGTCGGGAACACATTGAACATAGACCTGAGTTTCTCTTTATACATTGGATACTTCACCATCCTCGCTCTTATTATAAATGAATTCCGGTCCATATTGGAGAACCTGGTCGAGGCTGGTTATCATCCGCCCAAAATATTGATAAAAGGCCTTTCCGTGGCCAACAAAGTGCTGGAGAAGGCTGTTGATGAGATTGACGGTGATGAAGATCCGCCCAATGACGAGTAATTCGTGAAAATATCTTACTCCTATATGGAAACCAATAAACTATTTTATAGGAGGATAAAGGTATGATGATGTTTAAAAAATTCAGGAAAACAATGGCTGGTAAGGTTATATTATTATCGGGATTATGCTACATAATGTATATAGTAACCAGTCTGGTTTCTGACGGCTTCATTGCCTGGGTTACTGAAGATTAGTTTACAGTTTTATTACGGAGTAAAGGGTCGGGAGAAAATCCTGGCCTTTTATTTTTTATTCGAGGAATTATCTTTACCTTATATGAGAAAGGCGATATAAGAAGGGAGATAATTTAAGGTGAATATGGAAGATTTATATAAAGCGGAATTTAAATTCGAAAATATTCGTGGTATATTTCAGCCATTGATCGAGAATCTATTTATGGAGCATAGAAGTCGGGCAGTTGAGTTATTTAATGCTAACATAGACAGAGTAAATTCTGATTGGGAGAAAACCGGAAAGCCATTTGCTTATGGTGAGTATTTTGAAGATGTGAATCCTGAATATGTTAAGGCTATTAAAGACGCAATACAGCCGATTTTTGATAGGGAATTAAATCCGAAATTACTCGTAAGGTATGAAATCGATGAGTATGGAGATATTATAGGACGTGTTGGTCATACAGGGAAGATAACTTTAACACTTAAAAAAGTTTCTGTATAATGATTAAAACTTCGCCTTTCTCTTTTCGCAGAATTATCTTACCTATATATAGAAAATATAAAGGAGGATGATTTTATGAAACGGAGAATTAATTGGGAGAAAACAGAGCGAGATGCGTATATAGGCACGCTGGTAACTCAGATAATTCTAAACGTTATACGAATTATTCGGGCTTTAAAGAATGTATAAGAACATAAGACAAAAGTTTGGGGTTTCCTGAACTTAGTCTTTTCGTATTTTTTTCTTATCCTTATATAGGAAAGGAGGTGAAAGCATGAAAAAACAACAAAATAGTCATCCTGAAAATTGCAAATATTGTTATTTGGATTTAGGTTGCGATACCTATAAAACAAATTGTGGATGCGGGATGAAAAAGTGTTTATATGATTGCGAAACCGAAAAAGAAAAAGATGAATGGAATGACGAAATGTAAAAGATATTGCTCAAGGAAACTTGGGCTTTTATCTTGTCATTATTTTTTTCTTACTCCTATATAGAAACCAATAAACTATTTTATAGGAGGATAAAGGTATGAGAAAAATGATTCCAAATACGTCAGAAGACACGAGAATCGTAAATTGGAAAGTGACATTCTGTGCAACTGGGGAGAACCACGAGAGTTTCGTAGATGATGTTCATGATTATGTGAGAAGAATTCTTGGAAATAGGTATTCGATCCGTTGTTATGAAACCATTTACGGATATCAGGTGGTCAGTTTTGATTTCCGGGCGACAGAATACATTCACGATCTGATTTTAGTAGGGATTCGGGATCTGGCTGCAGAGAAAGAGTACCGGGATATTGTAACTGTATATTGATTTCTAGCCGGACAGGGAGTTTAACCGCTCCCTATGGCTTTCGTGAAAATTTCTTATCTCTATATAGAAAAGGAGGTAAGTGATATGAGAGTAGAAAACGTATTGTATAAAAACAAAAGAGAAGGGTACAAGAAAGTTATATACCATGTACCATATCAAAGATCAAAAAGAAATAAGAGGCGGAAAGCTTAGGGAAACCTAGGCTTAGCCTTTTGCTTTTAGGAAAGGAGAATATAATATGATGTTCAGGTTATGCAGCATTTATCATTTCGAGGAGTCAGACCGAGGAAAGCGGGCATTGCTGGAATTTAAAGATCTTCTCAATAATATAGAAACAGCTCCGGATATTGATTTTAAAAATATTGATGATCACACCATCAAAGTCTTTTGTCATCCGAATCAATTCGGAATAATTGACAATGTGTTTGCAAACATATGTGCGAGGTGTTATGCATGGATGTAAAGGACCATATACTCAAAATAACAAAGTTGCAGGAAAAATGGTATCCAATCTCTAGCGTTGAAAATGCTTCCGAGGATGATCAGCTTTATCTCATATCAGTTGGACGATGGGGTTTGGAAGAGTTCAAAATATACTTAATGAACCATCGAGATCAACCATACGATATATGTCTGCATGAGTTCAGAAAGGAAATGGAAAACTTAGCTTGTTATTCAAAAACGGAAGAGAAAAGATTAATGTTCGCGACTATATATGACGCTTTGGAAAATATATTGGAATGGTGAAAGGAGAATGAAAAAAAATGCGTGATATTCTTAAATATATTGTTCTAAATACGGACTTAAATATCGATGAAAGATTTCCTTTTGTTCATCGGAAAGATGTAAAAGTCACTTATTACTGGAGTCTTTCGGAAGTTGAATCAGTTATAAATCAATTAAGCTCTAAATTAGAGAATAAAAATAACGAATATATCCCAGTCGACCATTTATACAGAGCATTGGGTATGCGTGAATATGAAAGCGGTTGGGTTTTTGGTTGGCGGAAAAATGGTCGCATACCTGTTCAATTGACACTTTGTAACAGGGACGATTTGTTAGTATTTCAAATAATTGAAAACGCAAAACCTATTCGAAAGGGGGATTGGATGTTTGTATGATAAAAAGGAAAAGGAAACGTAAATGCATATTAAAAATGTTATGGTTCGGCTGTATATGGTATCCTTTAAAAGGAAAATATTACGAAGTTAAAATAGATTTTTACCTTTTTGCCATGAAAAATTCAAATCATGAAAACTTTTGTTCCTACAGTCATAAAGCGGTATCGACATATATTACATATAAAAATTTAATGACTGAGTGGGAAGAAAAATTAAATAACATTAGAAAGGAGTATCGTGAATTATGAAAAGATGGTTATGTAACGCAATCACACCTGATCGTAGCAAAATGTATCAGCAAAGAAACAAGGAACGTAAATCAAAAACCAATACGGAAGAAATCTATCGGACGAGAAAAAAACTTGTCGTATAATGGAAAGGAGGTAAATAAAAATGGCTGACAATGACCAAATTGATGTTCGAAAAAAACTGGAGGAGGTGATTTATGAAGGTCTATGTGATCTCGAGAAAACCGCGTCGGGTGATGAAAATCGAGGCGCTATGGTAAAAGAAATGTCAACACTGATCGAAGCTATGACGAAGATTGACCATGAGAGTTATGAGTATTTTGACAAAGAGGCTCGGAGAGATCTGGAAAAAGAGAAGAACGATGCTCTTGTCGAAGCTGAAAATGCTAAGAGAGAACTTGAGAGAGAAAAACTCAATGTCGAAAGAGAGAAAAACTCAATAACTTTTGGGAAGGCTTTGTTTGAGGTTGGCGGTAAGATACTGTTACCAATGGCGATTCAGATGCTGGCGTACATATATCTGTTTAACGAGAATCTGGACTTCGAAAAGACCGGTATTAGGAGAACAAGTTGGTTATCGAAGGAATTGCATTTACCGAAATTCTGGAGATAAAAATGCGAGGGCAGCTCGGGAGAAAATCCTGGGCTGTTCGTTTTCAGGTAAATATTGGAGGGAGAAAAATGAAATATGTAATTATGGACGTGGATGTTTATGAACGTCTGGTTAAAATGACTGAAAATGCGGCTTTGAGTGTGAAAAATCGCGTAGATTTCAAAGGAATTCCGGATAATAACCCGATCATAAAATTCGCCGACGTAGCTTTAAATGAATTGCTTAAATACTTACCGAAGGTTGTATACGATGCTTTAACGGATCCAAAAAAATGTTAAAATAATCGATCTAAAACAAGGAGAATCAGAATTATGATCGTAGTATTGTGTAACTCCTTTGAGGAAGCGGTTGACGCATTTCATTACTGGTTGAATACAGTATTGGCTCAGGAAGGAGCAATTTTTGTTGAAAATATCTGGGAAAATGGTTTATGTTTCGAGACGGATGATGATGTAAGATATATCTTCATAGACTACCATTATGCAGACAATTTTTCAGCAAAGGATTGCGACTTCATAGACGAAGATCGTTTCTTCGAAGGGATTGATGATTTTTGCGGCGACTATGATTACGGGGATTCGAAAATTGTTTGAATGTGATTAGAAGGGGATAACCAAGATGGAAGAAGGAATAGTTATAAGTAAAATCGCGCACGTTGCGGAAAAGCCTAGGACTTCCTATGTAACAGTAATTGGATATTTAAAAGAAAACGAAAAGGTTGATATTGAGTACAGGGACGGAAATTTTTACAAAATAAAATTAAAGAGTTATTATCCTGCTCGTTACGGGTATGTCCATTTTAAGAGCATTTTACCATTGCCAAAACCCGGGACAATATGTCAAGTTCTTGTGAAATTTAATCATGGAAGAACAAATATTTATCCAATATTTTCTGAATGGGATGGTAATTATTGGAAATGCTACGATCCGTTCAAACCATGCTGGAATAGAGAAAATCTTGAAATAACCTATAATTGCAAAGTAATTAAATGGGAAAGAATCGAATTACTAAAGGGAGGATCAAAATGGAAAATAAATATGTAGAAATAATTGTAAATCATGATTTTCATAATTCGGTAATAAGGGAGTGCTTAAACTGTTCCAAACTTGTACCTGTACCCCATATAAACTATGTTAACCCGGATATATTTAATGCTTTATTGCGAAGAGATCGAGAAAAAGAAAAATGGACGATTTCTGACATGTACAGCTGGTTGAAAATTATGGATCCAGATCCGAAAACGAATTGTCAAATTTTTGTCAACCACAGGAAAGAATGTAAAATTTCATACGATATGTGTCTGAATCAGTATACCATTTATGCCCCGATTATGAATAATAGCCAGGTTGAATCGGTTTCTATAGACAATAAGAAGCTTGAAAAGTTTATAAATCCGATTTACGAATTATTAGCTACGGTATTTGGAATTTCGGTAAATGATATGAAAGAAATGATCGAGATCAAAATCCGTGACAATTCGTGAAAATATCTTACTCCTATATAGAAACCAATAAACTATTTTATAGGAGGAATTGATTATGTTTAACGAGAAAAGAGTATATACTGTTGTGATCAATAAGAACATTGTTAACGTTGCAAGCGATTTGCGCGACTGGATAATTGATACCATTAGACGTGAGTTTAAGAAGGAATACGTCGATATGGAAAATGAGTCCAGGATACGCATTTCATTTGTAGACACGAACGATCAAATTGGAAAGATTACACAGAGATATGGATCTTACGTAACCGTAATGTAATTTAACAAAAATGAATATTGGGAATGGGCAAAAGCTTAGGGAAACCTGGGCTTAGCCTTTTGCTTTTAGGAAAGGAGAATGAGAAAATGGGAATGATTAAAAAGATGTTTAATGCGGTGAGTGATTTCGGAAGAGAAAATGATTCGGCAATCCTCACGGGAACAGTTATTGTTGGGATTATCACCCCGGGAATTCTGGCATTTCAGGCCGGCAGGAAAGTAAATAAGATCCTGGACGAGAAGAGAGAGAAATTTCAGAAAGCAAAAGAACTGGATAAGAAAAAAAACAGTAAAGATGCTCAAAATAAAGTTCTCAAAGAAACTGTTCTGAACATCGTGCCTGTGGTGATTCCGGCTGTTGTGAGTGGGGGAATTACGGCCGCATGTGCTCTTGGTGTCCACAGTAGAAACGCGAAGAAAATTGCGGTGTTAAGTGCTGCTTATTCAGCGTCCGAATCCATGCTCAAAAACATGAACGATAAGATGACGGAGCAGCTAGGGCCTGGGAAGGTACGATCTTTGAAGGATTCTATCACAAAGGATAAGCTTGCAAAAGATACGGCTGAGAATAGAGGAAATGTGATAATAACCGGAAAAGGAGACGTAATGTGTAAAGACATGTGGAGCGGAAATCGTTTCAGATCGTCTTCAGAAAAGATTCAACAGGCTATCAATAAATACAATGCATGTCTGTTGCAGGAAATGTATATGACCTTAAACGAGTTCTATTATGAATTGGATCCTCGTTTGACCTGCGAGATGGGGGATGATTTGGGTTGGCATGTTGATGATATGGTCTCCGGAACTATACCGGTACATTTGACGGCAATTTTGGATGACGGAGAACCTTGCATCTGCATCGAATACGACGTCAATCCGAGTCCCAATTTTAAATATGGAAGAATGTGATTCTTTACCATGAAACCATGGGCTAAAAGAAGGATCTTGAGATATCAGTCATCTTAACAAACTAAATTCGTGAAAATTTCTTACCTATATATGGAAAGGAATTTAAATAAAAACTTTTAAAGGAGGTACTCAAAATGAGTGACGAAATCAGAAACGAAGTTGAAAACCAGGAAGAAGAGCAGGATACTGTCGAGAAGAAACACGGCGGGATCACCATCGGAAAGGTAATTGGATTCGGATTGCTGGGATTGGCAGCGGCGGCCATTGGCATCGGTGCCATGACGAAGCGGAAGAAATCCAAGAACGACGATGAGTTCCAGGAAGATGAAAACGATCCGGAGGTTCCTGAGGACTTCGTGGACGGCAATTTCAGAGAAGTTGAGACTGAAGAAAAGTAAGGTTTCCAGACCGGAAGGGTTGGGTTTGCAATAAAAAGCAGACCTAGCCCTTTTTCGTTTCAAAGAAATGAGTTCTAAATGAAACCATGGACTAAAAGAAGGATCTTGGAGTATGCTCAAAAAGTTGGAGCAGATATTGATGGCGATACAATCTGGTTGCCTGAAAATCATGGGATCTATTATGTTAATGAGTTTAAGAACATAGTATATTTGATAGGTTTTCATTCGGTAAGGACTAGAAGAATTAATGAAAGTCACTTCAAACGCACGTATGCCTGGCGATATAAGAAAAAAAGATTAGTCGCGAATAAAACTGATAAAAGAAAATTTAAAAAATTTAAAAGAGTTCAGAAATATACAAGGAGGGTGAGGGTTTATGAATGGTGAGCAACTGAATAATTTCATATATGTATTTATGTTCTTCGTGTATGTGCTACTTATGATCGGCGGAATTGTGTATATGGTTTTCCAAGAAATGGCAAACATATATATCGTGACCGATAAGCCGCTGGATCAAAACTATGACCACGTGAAAGTGTTCCATAAAAAGGAAGATGCTCTGCAATTCATCAGAGAAATCAAATCTGTTGGAAGCGAGGAAACGGAGGTTTATTTCTATGAAGTCAAGCGATTCGGAAAGAAATGG
Source organism: uncultured Porphyromonadaceae bacterium (assembly GCA_947176285.1). Classification (GTDB taxonomy): domain Bacteria; phylum Bacteroidota; class Bacteroidia; order Bacteroidales; family Muribaculaceae; genus Lepagella. The sequence continues at coordinate 6,441 of CAMWQF010000006.1, read as the reverse complement.
GATAGATAACGGGACCACGTCTTTCCTGTTTTTATTCGGCATATTGATGGTTGTACTTCCATTTATATGCGGGTATTCAGGCGCATTATTGACTCTCAGTATTGTAGGTATGATTCTTGGTTTCTTGATGGTTGTGATAGCAACTATTCTGGATGCCGTAATACTTTGGCTGAACATCAGAAAAGAAGAACTGGATAAAAATAACGAAATAGTGGAAGTAAGAGGGTTTGAATACTCCGGAGATGTGGATGATGAAGAATAATCCTTCGTGAAAATTTCTTACCTATATATGGAAACCAATAAACTATTTTATAGGAGGAATCTAGGATGAGAGCAAGGTATTATGATGTTCCGAGAGAGTTATTCAATAAAGTCTGTGATATGATCATGGAAGAACCGGATCTCAAAGTAAATGTAGAAATCAATTACGATGGGACCCATCTTTGTGGGACTGTGTGGATCCAAGGGTATGATGGACACTCGGAAGATTTCAAGAAAGTTCTGCAGTTTTTTAACGAGGAATACTGTAAGTAAGTTATTGGAAAAATGGGCGGAAAGCTTAGGGAAACCTAGGCTTAGCCTTTTGCTTTTAGGAAAGGAGAATGAAAATGAATAAGGATTCTTTTAAAATGATGGACAATGTAATCGGTGTGTGTGCAGGGATTGCGGCGGCGAGGATCGTCAAGAACGAGATCTCTTACGTCAAGAGGAATTCTACGGATCTGACGGCTATTGGGTGCAACGTGATATCGGTTTGGGTTGGGCTTAAGGTCTTTACGGCTGTGGCTAAGGATACCAGGAAAATCAGGACGTCATTGATCAAGGCGTTCTTCGAGGAAGAGGAGGAATAAAAGATGGCGGGCGAAAGTGGCAATCCGGTAAACATCAAAGTGGAACCAAACTCCCATAAGTACAAGAAGGAAAAAGAAATGCAGCAGAAAAAGCTGGAACCGGTGGTCAACAGAAAAGACCTTATAAGACCGGATGAAGGGATTGGGAGTAAGTTCAAAAAGATGTTTGTTAAAAAGGATTTAAATGAAATTTCGGAATATGCTATAAAAGATATATTTATCCCGGGGGCAAAAAAGATGGCTCTGAACATGCTCCATATGGCGTTTTTCGGAAAACCATTGGATGACAGGTATTACAATGACTATGATTCCAGGAGAAGGAGTGAATATTATGACTACAGAGGCTCTTATGATCGTCGGGATTATTCTCGGAGCCGTTACGATTATTCTCGACCTAGTTCTCGTGATAGAGCTATGGATCGTGATAAAGTTGATTACAAGAGGATTATCGTACATACGCAGGAGGAAGCCGAAAAAATCGTCGACGAACTCCGGGACAGAATCCGGGAACAAGGAACGGCTAGCGTTGCGAATCTTCTCGAGCTTGTCGGTGTAATCGACGACTTTGAAGATAACAGCTGGGGATGGGATCGAGAAGGGGATATTGGCATAAAAGTTATCTCCACTAGAAGCGGGAGAGGATTTCTAATTGATGTTCCCGCAGCAAGATATATAGGAGGACATTAATATGACAAAAAATGCAATGTTTAAGAAGTTCTGCGATTTGTTTCCTGGATGGGAAAATGTGATTAACAAGGGCTCGATCAGAAAGGTCGGGTCCAGAAGTATTTGCATGAACGTTCCAATCCTAAATGATCAGAAAGTGTTCTTTATGTATAGGAACGATACGGACTGGTCGTTCGGAACCAAAACCTGGAGAAGGAGACCTGAGTGAGGGGGTGACGGAAATGAAAAGAAATGTTTTACCACAAAAAGTAGATGCATGTTTCTGCGGATCCGTTAAAAAAAACATGAAAGAGATGATCGCAATTAAGCACTTAGCCGAAGATCTCGATATGTTTGTAAGTGGATCCTCTGTATTTATTCCAGAAGACACCGGCAATCGGTTTTTAACCTTTTGGGAGTTGCATATTTTGCAAAATCGTTGGATAAGATCTTTATGCGACTGCTCTTGCGTATATGCATTTCCAAAAAATGTAGAGAATCTGGAAAATGGTTTCAAGGGGACCGTATCAATTATTGGAAATTATGGGGACGGCGAGCGTTATAAAGTGAAGTTACTTCCATATTCGGATATGGTTCTGAACGGTTATATGGATCGTTTCGAATTTGGAGAATCAACCAGCTATGAAATTGCAATGGCAAGAAAGTTCAACAAACAGGTATACATCGTCTTGAATGGAAAGGAGATTTTAGAGAATGAACACATTATTAAATGGTTTAAAGAAAAAGGCATCTAGAACCATGATGCGGGTGGAAAAGAGAAGCCCTGAGATTCTGATGATCGGCGGAATTGTGGCAATGGCTTTGGCTTTGGTGGAGGCGTCTAGGGCTATCCTGAAAGTGGAAGCAATCATTGACGATCATAATGAAAGGCTGCAGAAAGTGGAAGAGGCTCGGAGGATCGTGGAATCCGGGGAAACCGAGGTGGCCATGACTGTTATGGAGTATAGGCAGGCAAAGGCGATGGTGTATGCGAAAACGGGATGGGAGTTCGGTAAGCTGTATGCCTCTACAATCGCTTCTACGACCCTTTCCTTGGCCTGTTTCATCACATCGAGGAATATATTGAATAAGCGGTATTTGGGGGCTGTAGCGGCTTATAACGCTGTTACAGAGGTATTTAACACGTACAGAAAGCGTGTGGTGGATGAATATGGACCGGAGTTGGATCGTCACTTACGATATGGAACGGTTTATGGCCAGGAAACGATTACTGAGGTGGATGAAAATGGGAAGAAAGTAAAGAAGAAAGTTGATACGGAGACCGTGGATACAACTCTGATCTCACCTCAGGATACTTCCAGGTGGTTCGATGAAAGCAATAAGCATTGGGATCCGAATCCCAGTTTCTCTATGTTTTTCTTGCGGACGCAGCAGTCAATTATGAACGATAAGTTGCATTCTCGGGGACACGTTCTTTTGAACGATGTATATGAAGCTTTGGGGTTTCCCAGGACCCCTTATGGCGCCATAGCAGGATGGGTTGACGGAAAGGGTGATTCTTGCATTGATTTCGGCATCTATGATCCGGATAAAGAAGTCTGCAGAAAATTCGTGAACGGCACTGCCAATGCTATCCTCCTGGAATTCAACCATGATGGGGTGATCTGGGAAGAAATATGAACGCTTAAAGACGACATGACTCCGTATGAGAATTTAGACTGGCTTTTACGGAGTCGTCTGGAATATGAGGAATGGAAGGAAGTGTAAATAAATGTATAATAAAGAAGAATATAGAAAGATTCTGGAGTATGCAACGGAAAAAGTCGCGGAGGAATGTATTTATCACCGTTGTATAGAATGTCCCATAGTAGATACTTTTTGTGATATCGATAACTATAAAAACGCAAATATTACAGAAGCGACCAATGTGATAGATAGGATTTTTTCAAAACATCCATCGGCTGAGAATGAATTCAGAAGACATTTTGGCCTGTCAAGAATTGATTTCGGAGATGAAGAAATCTCCAAATTAAAAGATCTGGTGCGGAATATTGTGGAAGAAAGATGCGATAAGCAGGAAGGGTGTGACGATTGTCCGATCGATCGGAAATATCCGGATCTTTGTGTAATTCTGAACCGGATAAGAGAAGTTGAGGATTCTAAAGCTGCCCTCGTCGAAGCGTTCAACATATGCGATAAGAATCCGGAAATCAATAAGATGTTCGTCGAGGCCGGTTTGTAAAGGAGGTGATGAGAGTGATTCAAATAATTGGAATCGAAGATGCTGTAAAGATTATGAAATATGCTAAAGAAAGAGTTACAAAAGAGTTCGGACCTAACCGATGCGAAAAATGTTCCATAAAAAATACTTGGTGCAAAATTGATGACATTTATGAAGGTTTGAGGAGGGGAACGGCGGATTCTAATAATGAAGTTGAGCATCTCTTAGCCGATTACCCAGTATTGGAAGATGAAATTAGGAGGTTATTAGATAACAATGAGTAAAAAGAAGTTATCCATGATTGAGATCGAGGTGCTGATAAACTCATCCAAGAATTTTACCGAAGAGGAATGGACTATCATGCTGCAACAAATGCCGTTCGATCTTTTTCTCGATGAATTTAGGAGAAGAATGGATCGGATGGAAGAAACCATAGAGTTGGCAAAGGGCCTTTCCATGCAAATTGGCTCCATTGGAAAAGAAGAGACACAGGATCTTAAAGGAAATGAAAAAATAGTCATATAGAGGAGGAATAAAATGGAGAATGCCCATATACTATTCTTATGCGATGGAGGTAATCCCAAATGTAGGTATTCGAAAAAATGCCATGTACAGGGAGGTACATGTAGACATACATCGGATCCCTTATATGCAAAGAGTTTCAAAATAGAAGCAGAGTATGACGATTGTATCATTTACGCCGAGAGAGAAGAGGAGGAATAAAAACCATGAATAACTTAATTCTTAGAGATGTAGTGTTACCGAAGAGGAAAAGGAATTTTGAAGGTCGGCCCAGCGATTACAACGATGCCGGTAAAAGGAATTTTGAGGTTCTCATTCCGGTGGATCTTGTGGACGATCTTCGGAGAGACGGCTGGCCGGTTAAGGATTATATGAACCGGGAAGGTATAACCGTATATTATATGAAAATACATGTGGTGTATGGGGAAAAGTTCAATCCCTTGGCGGTGCTGATTGATAGTCGTGGGAAGAGACGACTCAATGAGGATAATGTGGGTCAACTGGACTGGACGCCCATGGCTAAATGTGATCTGGTGATTTTTCCTCTTGCCTATGGACCGAAAGGGAATCGTCCTGGCGGTATCTCACCAAGATTAAATTCCATTTACGTAACAGTTCAGGAAGATGAATTGGCACCGGATTATGCAGACATACCGGATTTGGATATGGTGGAGGGGGATTGAGATGACTACTGTAATAAGACAATGTGAGTTTTGCGGAAGGGTATATATGCCGGAAAATCCTGGGGATTATAATGATGTTTTTATAACGATTCCAATTACGTCAAGAATGAGAGAGGCTGGTATAAAAAAGACTGCTAATAAGTATACGGGATCGTACAAAGATGTGTACATTTGTCCGGAATGTGTGAAGAAAAAAGTTGAGAAACCGATCATAGACGCCGCGAGATTACAGCTTAAACCGGGCGATGATCCGAAAGTTCTGTTTTAAAAAGAAAGGTTGTGAAGTACAAAAAAATGAAAACTGAAAAAATAGTTTGTGATATGTGTGGTGATGATATTCTGCTGGATCAACAGGAAGGAAAGGTTGGCAGATCATATGCAAAAGGTGCTGTAAAAATACATATACAAAGTTACGCAGCACTAAATGATCCGGTAGCGAATGTCCGCGAAACTCTCAGAAAGAGCTTGTACGGCATTGATGAGGCATCCCAGTATGACCTCTGCGAAACATGCTTAATAAGACTTCGGAGACTCATCAAACTAAGCTACGATTTAAGAACAGATCCGATAATGAAAAAGTATATATCGTGAATAAATCTTACTTCTATATAGGAAAGGAGGTGACTCAAAATGGGTGTTGCAGAGTTTGAGTTTTTTTTGAATGAATGCGTTAGAGAGTTCAGAATCATGATCGGCATTATGTTTCTTTATAGAATGGATCTTGCAAAAAAGATGGTTGGAAGAGCTATGTTATATTGGAAAAATGAATGTTGTTCTGAATTCGAAGAGACGGTGTTGGTTGAAAAATTTCAAGAAGCATATCTGGAATATTTAAAAGAGTTCAATGGAAAGGCAGGGTGAGTAACATCACCTTGTCTTTTTCTTTTTTATTAGGAGGGTTTAATTGAGATGAGAGATATGACAGTAAATGAGCTTTTGACAGCGATTGATCTATATAATAAGAGGTCCTCAGCATATTGCGCCGAACATTATTGTGTAATGTGTAAATATCATGATAGAGAAACTGATACATGCACCCGGACACCATTCTCTAATTTAAAGAAGCAAATTTCTAAGCTTGCGTCTTTGATCGACTGGTTTGAAGATCATGAGGGTAAATTTCTTGAAAACCTGGACCCGATATTAGAAGAAGTAAGGGGGTTGAGAGGTAAATGAAAATCGAAATCGATATGGATAAGTTATCTGATTGTTTCGCCAGTTGGAACATAACATGTACCCCTCCTTGTGTCAGGTGCGATTCAAGAACTGCTTGTCGGTTAAGATCCATAGAAAATACTATGGATAAAGTTATCAGCATGGCGTGTATATGTAGAGAGGAAAATGGAACGGTTGGATTTAAAGACGGACTGTCCGGGAGAGACGTTGTTGAAAGATGTATTAAAATAAAAGGATTAAAATAAAAGGGGATTAAGAGTTATGAACGCTAAACTTTTATATATTGGAACCGGGTTCATAATAGGACGCCTGGTTGGGGGTGTAGCCGGGTGGTTCTTTGGAAGAAAAAGCTTGTATGAGG
>CAMWQF010000005.1 GCA_947176285.1 uncultured Porphyromonadaceae bacterium | reverse complement strand
CGTTAATGCACATGCCGCTCGGCATGATAGGAAGAGCGGACCATTGGGGCAGACTCCATATGACGGAAGCCAAGGCGGAGTCCCTTCTTTCGGTATTCTTCAAATGTATCCGGATGAATGTAATCCTGCACCGGATAATGTTTGGCTGTAGGCTGAAGATATTGTCCTATAGTCATCACTTCACATCCTGCTTCGAGCAGATCTTTCATGGTCTGCTCTATTTCTTCCGGTGTTTCACCAAGACCGAGCATTATTCCACTCTTAGATCGAATTCCACTGTCTGCAATCATCTTGATTACTTTTAGAGAAGTGTCATACGTAGCGTGACAGCGCACTTCGGGAGTAAGACGCCTGACAGTCTCAAGATTGTGGGATATGACTTCTGGCTGCTCATCTATCACCATTTTGACAAGTTCTTCCCTTCCTTGAAAATCCGGAATAAGGACTTCCATTGTCACTTCAGGACATTCTTTTTTTAGTGTCCTTATGAGTTCCGCCCAGTGCCCTGCTCCTAAATCCGGAAGATCATCACGGTCGACTGAAGTGATTACAATATGCTTAAGTTTCAACGACTTTACAGAGTCTACTATATCCGTTATTTCTTTCTTATCAAGAGGAAGTGGTTTTCCTGTCGATACGTTGCAGAATTTGCAGCTTCTTGTGCAAACATTACCCCCAATCATGAAAGTGGCAGTTCCATTTCCCCAGCATTCTGCACGATTGGGACACATTCCGCTTGAGCAAATAGTATGGAGATGCTTTTCATTGAGCAACCCAACTACTTGACTCGTCTTAAATCCACGTGGAAGCCTTATCTTTAGCCATTCAGGCTTTCTTCTGAAATCAGCCATTTTATTCTTCTGTTTTCTCCGGTTGTATAGGGGTCTCTTCTACTACAGGCTTTTCTGGTTCTTGTGTAGATATCTCTGTTTGAACAGGCATTTCTTCCGCTTTAGTTTCCGCTTTTGATGCAGTTTGAAGCGTTGAGTCTTTTTTCTTATCTGCTGATTTAGTGTCAGAATCTGTAACAGCAGGAATACCGCCTTTTTGAGTCAACATTTTCTTTACTTTTGAAGCACTTCCGCTGCTGTATGCATTAAATACATTAAAGCAAACTGCTATATCCGTGATGCCGTTCTTTGCGACATAATCTTTAAGATTGTGAGTGAAATAGCGGAAGTCAATCACATGAACTTCATTAAAACTATAAAATAAATTGCCGGGGACTGCATTTCCATAAGAATCCTTTATGATGAGCAGTTTTCTGTTGCCGGGAGTAGATGTTTTTACTTTGACATAGGCTTGATCTGTGCCTATAAAAGTCAGATATGCATTACCGGTTCCATCCTTAAATTTCTTGAAGAATGCTGACTTAAAAGGCTTTGATTCGCGGACAATCTTGAAGTTCTTGTTGAGAGTATATGTCACGTATTCTGCATCGTAGCCAACTTGATTTGGAGTATAATAGACAAAATCCTCCGGAGCATTCTTCACTGAAATATCTTTTGAATACCCATACATGGATCCTACAAAGTTCTTGACTACATGTTTGTCATAAGCATCAAGACCCTTGAATGGAACTCCTGCTGTCTCTGCAAGTTTTTTAGCCGCATAATATCCTCCAAGTGCGCCCCAGTGATGATCTGTGCGTAGATAAATATCCTCTTTTTTATGTTTGAGCAGTTCATCATAAATATCAACAAATTTGACATTTGGTGATAATCTGTCTCGTATGCTGTAAATGAATGGTTTCTGGGGATTGCTTGCTTTTGCAGCCTTTGCCGGCAGATAGTATTCTGTAGCCAAAGGAGCCACCATGGCATACACTTTGGCATTAGGGAATTCATTGGCGAGAGTATTGAGAAGATCCACATAGCCTCCGCCTCCTTTAGCAGTGCCGCCGAAAGCCATAAGAGCCCTGACATTTTCACCTTTTCCTATTATTATAGTGCCGGAACTTCCAAGTTTAGCCTTGCCATCTTCAATATCATCATCTTCATCTTCATCGTCGGTGGAAGCATCTGCTTCATCCTGACTTTCATAATTCTCACTGTCTTTGACATTCTCTTTCGACTTTGAATTTGACTCAGACGAAGTGTTGACGGCTGTTTCGGCTGGACGGAAAGACACCGTCTCCTCATCATCTCGGAAATCTCCTTTCATTGCCCCTCGGATTTTCATGCTCATAGTCATTAATTCATCACGATAGGGTTCGGTATCACTAAACCATGATGATACTTCAGCTGTAAATTTTGCCGGATCCTTCTTTATCTTCTCGATGTCTGTGATATCTGGGAGTTCTGCAAGATCTCGTTTCTCAAGTTCCGAATACTTTGTACGATGGAAAAACACGAAAACGACAGTGAGGATTGCGAAGAAAATCCCCACCATTAGAATATACATCACAGAAGCGCCATGCTTCCCTTTTACTTCCGGAATATCTTTATCAGTCTGATTTTCCATATTCGGTTAAAATCTTGTATAGATGAATGCATTGTTAGTGGCTCCTACGAGTAGAGCTACGCTGCAAATAAGTATAGTAATGGAAATGATAGCGTGGCAGAATTGCACTGCATAGCTCCCTGCGTAAGGAATATGCACCGCCATTTTATATCCAATTTTCTCGACTTGTTTTCTTACCGGCAAACATAGGATGATTGCTGCCGCCCACAGCCAAAGATTGTCGATTAGAATAGTCTCTACATGCATAGGAAGACCCTGTGGCTCATTCTGACCAAAGAAGGCAGTGAAAAATTGCGACATACGGCCGAAATCATCGAAATAGAAGATGCCCCAACCTATTATTATTAGGAAAATGCTATATACGTAAAGTCCGATCTTCGGAACTCTCCATCTCAAGAGTGTATATTTTTCTATCATAATGATTAGTCCGAAATATAGACCCCAAATGATGAAATTCCAACTTGCTCCATGCCACATGCCGGTCAAAAACCATACTGTCATAATATTCAAGGCCTGATGTCTGCGATTTCCACCCATAGGAATGTATACATAATCGCGGAAGAAAGAACCTAAACTCATATGCCAGCGTCGCCAGAAGTCGGTCATTGATGTAGTGGTATAAGGATGGTTGAAATTTTCCGGAAAGTGAAATCCCACGCATCTTCCAATGCCAATAGCCATGTCAGAATATCCTGAGAAGTCAAAATATATCTGAATAGAGAATGCAATTATACCTACCCAAGCGGCAGCAGCCGACATGTTGTTAAGATCGCCACCGAGTAGGGAAGTGGCAATTTCTCCCATGATATTGGCGATTATCACTTTTTTGCCAAGACCTATTATGAAGCGGTAGACGCCGTCAGCCACATCGTCTGCGGTGGCATGTCTGTTCCCTATCTCCTTAGCAACGGTTCCGTATCTTACTATAGGACCTGCTATCAATTGAGGGAACATGGAAATATACAAAAGCAAATCAAAGTAATTCCTTTGGGGTTTGGAATCTTCTCTATACACATCTACAAGATATGATATAGATTGAAATATATAGAAACTTATGCCGATAGGAAGTGCGATTTGAGGATCTGGAATGTCTAATCCGGCGCTTCTTGCTATACCGGAGAAAAAACCTAAATATTTAAAACTTCCGAGAGCTGCCAAGTCGGCTGCAACACCAATAATTAGCCATGTTTTTCCAATAGCATTATGTTTCTTATAAAGAAGAAGCCCGCAAAAATAGTTTACAAGCACCACTGCAAGCATTAGAAAGACATAGATGGGTTCACCCCAAGCATAGAATAAAATTGAGAATATTGTCAAGATAATATTCCGAAACAGCATTGGCCGCTTTAGTGTCTTTTCCCTATTTTGGGCATAGCGGATTCTTGTTTTATCAAACCAGCCGGTGATCACATAAAGCAATCCGAAGAGTGGAATGAAACAAAAAATGAAGAAAAGATCTGAGAAAACCATATCTTAAGATTCTGTTATTTTTCAGTTTTTAAATGGTCAACTATATAGTTGCCTACCAACGCCGCTCCTTGCGGATTGGTATGCACTCCATCATAAGTATATATATGTTTATTCACTTCATCAGAATGTCGTATTGCAATCTCTTTGTCACCTCTTAGAACAGTGCATCCTTTTGAGAGTCCGGCTTTTTCAATGATGTCAGAGACCTTTAAAATGATTTCCTCCGATACCTTCGACATTTGAAGAGGAGTGACGAGAATTAACTTCGCAGTTGGAAATCTTTCTTGCAGAATTCCGCATGCAAGCGAAACACTCCCATAAAGAGAAGTAACATTGCTTGGATTATTCTCTCTGATAGCAATGGATTGGAGCGAATCAACACTATTGTAAATTCCGGGCCTTTTGTCAGAAAACCATGCATCATTGGCTCCGGCAAAAATTATTATGCGATCGGGGTCGGCAAGTTTCTGTTGATCATATTTTTCAATCAAACGTAATGATTGGTTATAGATCACATTATTATCATGCAGCACCTCACAATAAAATTCAAGATCAGGAGACGTTGCAGTGGTATTAGTCCATGTAGCCCCACTGCGCGCAAGCATGTCAATATTGTCGTAAAGTCCGCTTTCCTTAAGCGTATGTGTCCATCCTGTAGCCTTCTCGCAGGAATCTCCTCCAATCCATGTCATAGAATCACCAAGAAGGGCAATTCTTGACTTTCTTGGTGAGTCGGCTTTCGATTGAAAATTACACAAGCCAAAGAGCAGAATCATAGAAACTGCCAATAAAATTTGACTTATGTTGTAATTATATGTTTTACAATGATTAATCATTGCTTATATCCTTTGCTTGATGCTATGCGTAAAAAACGATACAAAATTACACCGAATTTGTCAAACGACAAAATTTCAACGACAAAAAATCTTATTTAAACAAAAAATTATAGATGATTGTTAAAGTTATTGAAAACACAAAAATTATTAATCACAATTTAATACTAAAAACTATGACACGAACAATGCTTAAAACAGCCTCACGTTATTGGTGGATTCCCATGATAACAGGCCTTCTCTCAATCGGACTTGGAATATGGTGTCTTGTAAACCCCGGCACATCTCTTCCTATATTGGCTTACACCTTTGCATTAGTGATCTGCTCCGTAGGATTTCTTAATACAGTATTTGCCATTCTCAGCATCGGAAGTATTTCCGGATGGGGATTCAAACTATTGGCAGGCATAATTGAGATAATCTGCGGTGTTTGGCTATTGCTGCTTCCTGAAGCATCCATGGTATCAGCCTTCATATATGGAATCGGATTCTATCTTGTATTTGTTGCTCTCAATGCAGTGTGTGAAGCTGTTTTGTACTATGGCGACACTAAGTATTGGCTTGCCATGCTTCTTTCCTTTATTTTATGCACTTTGCTTCTTGCTGTTATTTTCCTTGCTGGTCCGCTTGCCGGTGGAATTGCAGTTTGGCTCTATATCGGAATAGCATTTATAACTTTCGGTATCTACCGTATGCTTCTCTCCATAAAGATATATCAGGCCAATAAGATACTTAGATAACTTCGATAATAAGAAAAATAATTATAAATAATAAGGGAAGACCCTGTGAAGGATCTTCCCTTGTTATGTGTAGTGATAAGTGATTATTTCTTTATGAACTTATGAGTTTCTTTTGAACCCTTATTATCAATTACAAGAATATATACACCCTTTTCAAGACCATCTGTGATGCCTTTTCCTGCCTGACCTTTTGCGGTCTTAACAATTCTGCCTGAGAAAGCATCAACAACGGTGAACTCAGAATCACCACTGATAGCGATTATTTCTTCAACTGCTGATGGAGCAAATTTGTCATAATTAGCTTTCACATCCTCTTTTGCAAGGGCAAATGGATAGATTGTGAATTCATCAATTGTGCCATTGAATGTTCTGTGTTCACGTCCAGCTGTGAGTTCATCATCACCACCGATATACATTAATTCGCGCGGGTCGAAATTAAGAGCACCGGTACCAACGTTATTGTTGGTGATATTCTGTGCGCCATCAATAAATATTGTCATACTCTTAGTGGCAGCATTACGAACACATACAATCTGATGCCATTCTCCATCGAAAAATTTGTTTGGTGTAAGAGCGTAGCAATCACTCTTGGTGACATCATCATCAATAGAGAAGCATAGACGGTCCGTGCTTTCATTCTTTAATCTCTCAAGACCGACCCAATTTCCTGTGCCACCTTCTACATTTGTTTTGTTGTGTGAGCCAATGCAGAATAAATAGCCGTCCTGATCAGTAGATTTCATCCAAAGTTCTATGGAGAAATCTTCATTTCCAAACATCAATTCATCGTATACTGTCTGAGTAAGGTAGCCGGTTCCATCAAGTTTGATTGCAGATTTGTTTACACCTTCTTCTATTCCTACTGAGCCAACTATGTCTGCTACTGTTCCTGACTTATAGTCATTTGCTACAGTGGTTGCACCTATGGCATCAAATGAGAAATAAGCACATCGTCCACTCTTATCTACAAATGTAACTGTAATACTGCCAGTAACGGAAGTTTCCTCTCCATCTTCAGAACCAAGAGTGGAAATTGTATATGTCCATTGTCCCTTTTCAGTCGGAGTTCCGGAGATAGTTCCTTTTTTTGTTTCGTTGTCAAAAGTAAATTCGACGCCTTCGGGTAGTCCGGCAACTTCAGCTCCTACAGCATGAAGAACATGAAACTCAATTGTATTCAAGGCATCTCCGAGAGATATCACCTGATTCAAACCACCCTTGGATATAGTGATGCGAGGACGCGTGTCGTATTGAGCCTCAAGATTATAACTCAAATGAGGAGGTTGATTGTAAGCTACATTCTGCCAAGCGATTGCTTCCCTATATTGGCGATCAGTCATAAGACATGGCACTTTATATTCCGTAGGAATAGTTGTAGTGAATATGATGAGGTCTGATTGGGTTTGACCATCGTGAAGAATCACTTCTTCACGCCAGTCTCCAAAAAGGTCTGCTTGCAAGTTGGGGGTTGCTTTTGTAGAGTTGCATGAAGTAGCATGAGATGTAGTTCCAAATGACTTGATACTTGAAATAGATGTAAGGTCATCGTTCGGTTTTGTAATAGAAGTGCCGTCAAGAAGTTCATCAAGAAGGTCACCATCCCAGAACACTCGGAAGTTTACAGAGGGGCGATGTGAACCTACAACTTTTCCGGCATTCATCACATTGCCGTCAAGAGTAGACCAATATTCGCTTCCGGAGTATTTGGAAGATACGTTAGCAATAAGTCCACGACCTACATCTTTTCCCGGATTTGACTGATAATAAAGAACCTTACCGGTCTTTCCGTCGCGTAAAGAAGTGGCATACTTGCCTTTCTTATCTTCGTGAGGCATAAAAATCTCAAGACCTTCGTTCTCGAGAATAAAATCTCCAACATGGAGAGCGTCGCCATGGCCCCCTCCTGTCGAATGAAGGAACTTTCCATCATGATCTACAGCACCTGAACCTATTATAATTTCATCAAAACCGTCACCATCAAGATCAGCGATTGAAAGAGAATGGGTGCCTTGTCCATAAATACCTTGTCCAGCAGTCTCAGACTTGTGTAACCATTTTTCTGTGAGTTTTTGTCCATCAAAGTCAACTGCCCATACATATGATGCAGTATAATATCCTCTCACAAAAATTGCACTTGGTTTGACTCCATCAAGATAAGCCACTCCGGCAAGGTAACGTTCACATCTGTTGCCATTGCCATCGCCCCAGCCAGTTGAACTTTTGTCGTGTTTACGAATATCTCTAGGAGGATTGTAGGCAATCGTGTTGATTTCAGCACCCGTGAGACCGTTAAAAACGGTAAGGTATTCAGGACCGCTTTTCACAACACCCGCGAGACTGCCGCTTTTTACACGATAGTCGTCAGTGACTTTATCATTGCCCATAAGAACGGGATTTCCTAATCCATCGATTGTGCCCGGGGCCGTCTTGCATATCAATTCTGCCTTTCCATCGCTATCAAAGTCAAAAACCATAAACTGAGTGTAATGATTGCCAGAGCGTATGTTCTGACCTAAGTCTATACGCCAAAGTTTCGTGCCATCAAGTTTATAGCAATCCAAAATAGTATTGCCGGTATAGCGGAATTGGTCGCCATTGTCGGCTTGGTTAGTCGGGAACCATTTCACAATGAATTCAAATTCCCCATCTCCATCTACATCACCAACTGAAACATCATCAGGGGTATAGGTATATTCTCTTTGTTCTTTGTCTCCCCCTGCCGGAGAAGTGCCTCCAGCCGGACGGTCAAGATGTATCTTCATGTAGTCGGAAGCCCAGACTTCTTTCGCATCGGAAGATTCCTTTACTTCTCCATTGAGGATAGCCTTGATTGTGTACTTGGAATCTACTTTACCATCAGGATCTGTGAAATTGGTTTTTTTAGAGAGAGGAGTTTCATTGACTTTGACACCGTCTCTATAAATGTCAAAAGCAAGATTTGCATCATCTGTGGGCATAGATCGCCAAGATATGAAAACGCCATTCCCGGCTTTCACAGCAAGAACCCCACGACCGAGATTGTCAGCATTGATCGTATGGGAATACTGCGCCCATGATGCTGTTGAAGCGGCAAGCAAAAGTGCCGCCATAAATGTTTTTTTCATTTGTTAATTATTAGGTTGATTAGTATTCTTCATTTAATGCTTTTCGCATTTCATCCACCATCTTTGCATATTCTTCATCTGAAAGGTACACTTTTCCGGGATTCATCTGGAAAGTACCGCCATAGTCAGGACCATCAACATATTTTGGTGCGAGATGGAAATGAAGGTGTGAAAGTTTGTCGCTATAAGCGCCGTAATTGATTTTCTCAGGGTGGAACACTTTGTCCATTGCGCGTGTAACACGAACTACGTCTTTCATGAATGCATTCCGTTCTGCATCAGACAATTCGTTAAGGTCATTTACGTGTCCGTTGTAAGCCACAAGGCAACGTCCATGGTAGGTCTGTTCTTTGAAGAGGAATGCCCGTGATACACTGAGCGGTGCAATCTCTATCATGAGATTGTGAAGTGTCTCATTGTTGCTACAATAGAGACAATCTTTCGGATCGCTATGCATAGATGTTTAGATTATAATAGGTTAGTCATTATTTATAAGTCGGATTCATTATCAATTATGTAATCCGTACTTTTAGCATACAAAATTAACACATCTTGCTGAAAAATAAAAGTTTTTTCAACTAAAATTTGTTAACACACTTTTTTCTTTGAAATTTAAAAAAATTATTATAACTTTGTATAAATTTCTCTCTTCAAAAATAACGAATAATCAAAATCGCTTATGCAGCCTCATACTGAACAGTCTGATACAGAAATTCTTGAGCAAGAAAACATATCATTTTTTGACTATTTGGAGAATGCCAATCCTGATAATCTTTCAGAAATGGTAAGTTCAAGGGTAATTCCCTCTGTAATTCAATCAATGAGACATCAAAGGGCTGTTCGATTTACAGATTCTGTGCTAAAACTTTGGGTGATTGGCATGCTTTTGGATGGGCATAAAGGATCCACTGTAAAACGTTATGTTGGCGCTCTGCATTCTCTCTACGAAATATGGAAAAATAAGAATCACTTAGATTCAAATTCGGTTGATTTTTCTCTTCCGAGAATAGTTTTTGAATCGGATCATCGCCATAGCCTTGAAGAATTAGAGGAAAACCTTTTAGCAGCCCAGAGGATGGTCAATATGTCAATAAAGCAAGATTCTGCTGCATATGTTTATAATAAGGCATTTCAGTATCTTCTCTTCGACCCATTTTCCTCACTTCAAGATATTATCAATTTAAAATTTGCAGATGCCAAGCCCGATTGCATTCATCTTGAAGACATTGTTACATCCATGCGCAATGCTCCTCAGGCAAAGTATGTCTTTCCTTTGCAGCAAGGTAAGCGCAGAGAACCTGCAATCATCAAGGATCTACTCGTAGAATTGCATGCTACAGCCAGAAGAGCGGGACTGAAATTTGAAGGTTCTTTCTCAAGGGAATCAATAACCTCACTTTGGATAGCGGCAGCAATAAAAGAGGGTGTCGCTTTTGAAGAAATAAGAGCAATGATTCCGTCGCTTCCCGTTTCTTATTCCTTCCTTTCACTTATTGATCCATTGGAAATTTCCGAATCGCGTAAAACGGAGATACTTAACATTGTGGCATACTCCATCACGAATAAGAATCCGGGCTGGTTTGTATTAAGAATGCGCAGCGGAGTGACTCCAGAAAGAATAAAGGAGCGGCTTAAGGAAAAAGATAGTCCGTTGCAGCGACAGATACAATATTATTATCCGCTTCGCTCCGTAAAGAGAATAGAAAAGAAAAAGATAATAACAGAGGACAAACCTGTGATTCCAGGTCTCCTTTTCATCCGCTTGCCTTTTGATAAAGTTTCTCCCTTAATTGGGCTAATAGGTGACCTGGCTTGGTGTTATCGCACCACAGCCAATCCATCGAGTCCCTATTCTGTGATTCCTCAAGACGAAATGAGGATTTTCCAAAGATGTGTTGGAGCATTTACTGAGGATATTGAGATGGATATTGTCTCTGAACTGCCACCTTTGAATGTAGGCGATGAGGTGGTGATTGAAAATGGAACCCACCTTGACGGCCAAGTTGCAACTATTCGTGCTGTACGTAGCATTGACGGCACACTTACATATACTCTGCAGCTTTCTGACACTGAATTCATAAAGTGGAAAGATGTCAACCTTCCCGCTTCCCATATCTCAAAGGTAAACGCTTAAGTCCTTACATATAAAAATGGCAGCCCAATTCCGGACTGCCATTTTTTATGATACAGGATTTCTATTATTTACAATTTGTATACTTCTACTCCGGCAAGAAGAAAGCATCCGGTGCCATAGTCATCAAAGTCGGGTACTGAATCGTAAGCTACAGGTTGGCCGTCTTTCGGTTCTTTACCTGTACCTTGCACATATCCAAGATAACCGTTTTCATGGACTGCATCCTTTACCATTGCATTCCACGCTTTAGTGATGATAGGCATATATTTAGCCTTGTCAAGAATGCCATTTCGAACGCCCCAAGCCATGCCATATACGAACAGAGCTGTTCCTGTGAGTTCTTTACCTCCAAAATTGTCGGGGTCATGGAGCGAAACATTCCAAAAACCATCAGGACGTTGACACTTTGCAAGAGCAGCACACATGTCCTGCAGGTCTTTCACATATACTGCACGATGCGGATCGTCAGCAGGAGTGTCTTCAAGAACACGTACAAGCGCAGCCACAACCCAACCGTTTCCTCGGCTCCAATAGCAATTCTTGCCATTAGGTTCTTTATATGGAGGCACAAAATCAGCATCGCGCCACCAAAGACCTTCTTTCTGATTGTATAATCCACCGGCAAGAGTGTTGCGGCTCCAAGAATACATATCCCAAGCCTTTTCACTGTATTTCTTATCGCCTGTCAAAGCACTGAGCTTAGTAAGTACCGGCATGCCCATCTGTATGGCATCAATCCAGGTCCAATCATCTACTTGGGGTGTGTTGACAAGCATATTGCAAAGAGAAATGGTCTGAGTAAGCATCTCAGGTTTTGGAGTAAGCTTATAAAGATCGATATATGTTTGGCCACAAGCATAGTTATCCGCATTTCTTGTGGTGGTTTCATCTCTGCGCATTCCCCATTTGAAACCTTCAGCCCAGTCTGTGGCATATTGCCAATACTTCTTATCCGGATAGATAGAATGCAGCGCCATCAATCCTTCGAAATAGATAGAGCGTGTCCAGATATTAGCCTCGTATACCTTCTTACGGGAGTAGTAGGGGATTCCTAATAGAGGATCCGGATGTTTACGCATATAAAGGTCGTTGACCTTTATGAGAGTCTTTAGGGTTTCCTGACGAGGAGGTAGTTCATCTTTTGCTCCGATGGCAGGTGCAACCATTAGGAGAGTCATAAGACTTAAAATAAATTTTTTCATAGGTTAGTTATTTAATTTTTTATTGTTTTTTATTTAGAGGTGTAATGCTTACTGATGAATTGAGTCCTGAAGGAACTGTTTCCCAATCGGAATAATCTACCACTTTCTTGCCGATTACACTAGCGATATTGGCATCCTTGAAGATCTTCCATTTCTTTCCTTTCCTATCATAGTCAGCAATGCGGTTGGCAGGAAGATTTGTCACATCAATCTCAAGCGTATTGGAACCTGGCTGAAGGAATTTCCCTATTTCAATAGTGAAAGGAACACTCCAAACCTTACCGACTTCTCTTCCATTTATCTTAACCAATGCACTTTCTCTCAAATCGCCTAAGTCAAGCAACCATTCTTCTGCATTGACATTTTCCGGAAGTTGGAATGTAGTGGAATATCGGGCAGTTCCGGCATAGATCTTTGCTTCGTCAAGAGGAAGATTAGTCCATGCAGTAATTGTATCCGTAGCAAAAGTGCCTTCTATTGCAGGAGCATTATCGAGGAAAGAGACGCTCCAACCCTTATTTATGTCGATTGGTTGTCCTTTTTCATAATATGCCCATTCCTCTGCTTCAACATCGTTAGGGAAAGTCTTGAGAAGAAGAGATTGACCTGGATTTACTTGCAGCAGGATCTCGGTAGTTCCATTTGGTCCTTTCCTTGTACGCGCTTTTCCTTTCTTGCCGGATAGAGGATCGAAGATCATCACACTTTCAGCTGGAACTGCGAGAGTTTCCCATCCGTTGAGTGTATTTTCATTAAGGAGAGCAAGAAAATAATTGTAACCCCCGGCTTCGTTTACTCTGCGAAGAAGGGAAACGCCCTTGGAGCGCAATGGTTCAGGGGTAGCACCGGTCATTCGGATTGCAGCCTGAATATCTTTAGCCGGAGCAGCCATATCACTCTTTAAGGCAGTTAAAGCATTGCGTCTTTCCTCAAGATTACCAAGTCCGGGTACATCATTCGGCAGATGCTCTGTGAAAATTACATTGGCGCCTTTAGCTTTAAGATTTTTCAGTGCTTTGAGAGTTTCAACTGGCATGAAGTTGACTGGAGGTACAATGATAGCCTTATATTTATTGCCACCTTTTGAAATGATAGAGCCATCATCTGCAACTGAAAGGTCTGCAATCAGAGCATCGGAAAGATAATCGGGGTCGAGGCCGGCATTGACGAGTTCTCCGACCATCTTCTTTACATCGGGCATCTTTTTATCCATACTATGGATGTCAAACATCATGTAGATGCCATCCTGACGTTGCCAGATATCATCAATAGGGAAATACAAGAGTACGTCGGAATCTGGATTGCCGGCTGTCAGGAACGCCTGGCAACGCGTGATATATTTGAAAAGAGCGTCAGCGTCCTTCCAAATTGTATTGGTTGGCGACATATTGACGGAGGCATAGAAAAGCCATCCCGGGAATTCTACTCCTTTGGGAGAATATGTGGCACCATGGAAGAAGATATGGTTCACTCCTGCAGCTAGCATCTGGTCGATTTCCGGTTTTGCAACGGAAAGAGAGGTATGGAAATGCTCGGTTAGCCACGTAAGGGTCTCTGCGGAAACAAGTGGTTTTCCGGCAATATGGGCTGCTGATGAAGCGAATTTCAGCACAGCAGGATCTGCATCGCTATGTCGCGAATCCCCTGTAGGATGCAATCCGGGTATATTAAGATCGGAGCGTCCAAAAGATTCACATTCCGGAATATCTACGATGGCATATAAATCAATGATATTGGCAGGGCTTCCATGGCTTTGGTTGCGAATCTGCGCTCCATGACTGTGTGCCCAACGGGTCCATAAATCGGTAAAATTCTCTCTGAGCACCCGTGCTAATGTATATCTGTAGTCTCTCACTATACGGCCGCGGAGTTCAGTATGGTTTTGCTGATCAGCAAATTCCGGAAGATACATTTCAAGGCGATAACCGTGGTCTTTTACAAACTCATCTAATAGACCGACTGTCCAGTCAGAACCATACACTTCATATGAATCGTTGAACATTACCTTTGGAAAAATATCCTCTTTGCCGGCAAAAGCACGGTCAAAACGGTTGAGATATTTCTTCACAGCAATGCTGTCGTAATGATTTACCACATATCCTTCGCCACCGGGAGCTGCCCGCTTTACTTTCTGAAATGTTCTTCCGGCAAACAGTGCAAATACTTCCCAATTACCTTTCTTTGGGGCTGTCCAATTGAGAGTGCCGTCCTTTTTTAGTTTATCGGTTATGTCTATGCGGGTATTGCCGTTGACAGCCATGATCTTTTCCACTGTAGCGAATGAACGTTGTCTTTCGTCATTTGGCTCAATCTTCACTGTGAGTTTTTTACCTGGCGCAACGTCCCATTTTTCAATGATCAGTTTCTGAGCACTTTCAGCCTCTGTCACTTCCGGACCACCGAAAGGCCAACCGGTGCCATTGTTCATTTCGGGCTGCAACCCGAGACGACGGCTTTCTTGGGACACATGGCGGAGCATATCCATCCATTTCTCTGAAAGATAAGGGATATCGTTTGCTTCATTTCCTTGTACTCCATAAATTGGTGTGATCTCAAAGCCCCCCATGCCTTGGCGAGCAAATTCTTCAAGATTGAAGGAAAGACCTTCAGGGTCGACAGCACTTCCTTGCCACCACCACCTGACAAACGGTCTATTCAGTGTAGTCTCGGCATACCAATCAGTAGACTTACTATCTGCATGAGTGAAAAATACTGCGCTTCCGAGAATAAATGAAGTTGCTAATTTTTTATAATTCGGCTTCATGTCTGTTAGAATATGAGTTAGTCTTGGTGGATAATGAATCGTATCAGGACTCATTATCCTAAATATATGTTAGGGGAGTGGTTTGATGCCCTCCCAGCGCACATCCCATGTGCCATCTTTCGGGAATCCGGGATTCTCGATTTCACATCCATCCCATCCGGCAGTCATAAGGGCTACAGCAGTCAACAGACCACCGTTTCCGGGCAGATAGCAACGCAGACGGTTATCCTGGAAGTTATGTCCATTAGGCAAATAGGTATTGGTGCGTTTATCCATTAGAAGAGCATTGATGGCTTTCTCAGGTTCGCCCACTCTTACTGCACACATTGCAGTGGTAGGATAATCCCAACCCCATGTTTTGTCCCAGTTCCAGTTGTCGTAGACCCAATCAAATGTATTGTTGAGTATGTTGGGATCAGCAAGAGGGGAAGCTGGTAGGATTCCTAATGACCCAAGCACTGCCATGTGGTCGGAAGTGAACCGGATATCTTCATAGGTCTGTGGAGCAGTTTCAGCAGCAAGATATAAAGAATCTTTGGCAGCCAGATGTGAGAGTTTGCTCGTGATCTTATCCCATTCCGGATTCCTTTCAAGTCCCATACGTTCACGCCATTTCTGGGCTGTGTTTAGTCCGAAATGCCAGTACGACAATTCAAAAGGAGGATTCACTGTTTCTGAAGCCTTTAACGTTTCTTGAGCAGGAATTATACCCTTAAGAATATATCTGTCGTTTTCTTCATCCCAGTCGGCAAATGATGCCATGAATTCCGCTGTTTTGTCAATAAGTGGATAGTATTTATTCAATACTGCGGAGTCAGGATTTGCACGATACAGTAGTTCTGCAAGATAAATCAAGTGAGGTTGTTGCCAAATAAGAAACGAACCTACTCCTGATGGCGCTTCAATAGAAGAGGGATCAGTCATCTTCATCCAGCGCACACCTTCGAATCCTTGACGCTCGGCAATTGCTTTTGCATTTGCTTCCGCTTTTTCATACCAAGGAAGAGTGTGCGCAAGGAGATCTTCATGACCGTAAAGGGCAAACTGCGCCTGATGCCACCATATCATTTCAAGATGATATTTCCCAAACCAAGAATTATACGTGAGTCCGGTCTCCTGAGGAGGTGTAGAACCGGCGCAATTTGTAGCGAGAAGATATTGCGAAAGCACTACTCTACGTTCTAATTCTTTTGCCCTTGGGTCTGTACAATTACTGAAATCCACTACGCCACCATCTTTCCAGAATTTCTGCCAATATGCACTTGCATCAGCAATCACTTCCGTAGCCTTTTCATTTAAGCCGTCAGTCTTATTTTCTGTAAACTGGGCAGTGACACTCCAATTGTCCGCATCCGGACTGATGATGAATGTATGGCCTTCTCCCTTAGTCAACTCAGTATTGCCATCCCAGTTCAGTGTGATAAAATATGAAGTGGTGTCAATAGAATGCTTCACTATTGCTTTTCCCGGTTCTGACAATACAATTTCCGATATATGAAGAGAATCTGCCATCCAGTCGCATGCGTCATCACTGTGTTTCCCTGTTGGATAGGGGAGACGAAGAGCCAACTGATGTCGGCCTGCATCGGTGATTTCAGCAGCTACAAGATCCAGATCGGGAGCCACAGACGTTTTTACCTCAATCTTTTTGCCGGAAGATGTAAATTTTGAATTTATGACGCCATTCCACATATCGAGAGTCTGATCAATGTCATCTATTGTGTTAATGTCAAGATCATGAAATCCAAGAGCTCCAAGATGAAGGCGATGAGGGTTAATGCGATAGTAGTCGGCTGCAGCCTTCTTTCTGGCATCATCCTTAAATTGCACTGAATAAAGTTCTGTCCTTCCTCGTCCAAAATCATATTCTTTCAGAGTCTCTTCAAATTTGAAATCCTCTGTATTAGGAAAACTGTGCCATCCCCAGTCGCTCATAGTGCCAAGTGGCACACCATTAGAATAGGTCTCTGGAAACGTTTGCAGACCGGTAATGTCAGCAGTGAAGGCAAAATGTCCGTTGCCTACAGTCAGTGATGCCATGGTGTCTATTGCAGTAATGTGTGGATTATTGCGCGTGACGAGAGCCAATCGATCGATTTTGCCGCTTTGGCTGCTGCATCCTGACATGATTGCCGTCGCGACGAGAAGTTTCGCCGCGACGGTAGTGGTTTGAACGCAGAAAGATCTGCTGGAATTATTCATTGTTTTTATTTTTTCAGATTGTCATATTCAAGGCCGGCAAGGATGAACGGACCGACTCCTTTTGCATCATTGTCGCGTATGGGTTCGCTCAGATAATATTCAAACGTGCCATTTCTGCGCTGATCCTTTCCGCCTCCAAGTCCTGCTACTGCACAGCAGTTGGTAAGAGATATAGTTCCGTCTTCATTCTCTTTTACGAATGTCTCCACTATTCCTTCGTATCCCTTCTTTGCAGGAGCAAGGTAAGACTCATCAAGAAGACCAAGGCGTACGGCGCGAAGCAAATTGTATACAAACATTGAAGATGCTGTAGCCTCAAGATAATTGCCCTTACGGTTTGGTGAGTCCATCACTTGATACCATACTCCGGTCTTTGGATCCTGATATTTCACGATGCCATCTGCAACGCTCTTGAGGAGAGCGATCATTTCCGGACGCTTCGGGTGATCAGCAGGCATCTTTTCGAGAGCGTCTGTGATAGCCCAGATATACCATCCCATGGCGCGACCCCAAGCATGCTCAGACTGACCGGTCTTTCTATTAGCCCAGAATTGTTTTTTCTTTTCGTCCCATGCATGTCGATAAAGGCCGGTAGCAGGATCGTAGGTTTTCTTTCCTACAGTCAAGAATTGATTGGCGATGTCATCCCAAAGCTTAGGATCTGAATTCAAATAGCGATTCACGTATTCTGCATAGAAAGGCTGTCCCATATAGAGACCGTCGAGCCATGCCTGCCAAGGATAGATTTGCTTATGCCAGAAATTCTTCGATTTGGTTCTTGGTTGGGAAAGAAGCTGATCGTAGATGTTGTCTGCAGCTTTCTTGTATTTCTCATCGCCTGTAATGTCATATGCCTCGAGAATCTCAATGCCACCCTTCACATTGTCAATATTATAGGATTCTTTTTTGAAAGCCTTGATTGTTCCATCAGGATTGACAAAGAAATCTGTATAGTTCAAGAAATAATCCATCATATCCTTGTCATTGTATGCACGTGCTGCAGCCAAGATTCCTTCGAGTTCTACTGCGGCTGCATAACTCCATTTGACGCCTGTCACATCCAGTGTTTCGCTCTTGGGATTGCGGATCATTTCGGATTTTGCCATTTTGTAGGCGAGGGGCTTGCCATAGAGTGATTCTACTCCATTGATTTTCAGATTGTCAAAAACTACGTCTTTGACTTCTCCTGTTATGTTGTTGCCGTCAGCAACGCCATTGAAGTTGCAATCCTTGACTTCGATATCGTAGACATTGCATTTGTCTTTCAAGCCTACGATCATCACGCCATACTTGCTCTTATTGCAAGTCACGTTTTCAAGATATACGTTACGTACTGTCGGAGGATATGCTCGTTTACATTTTTCTTTCGGTTCATAATCAAGATTGATCTTTAGTACCGCCTCTTTACATTGTCCTACTTCAACATTGCGAACATAGATATCTTCAATCACGCCTCCGCGGCATGTGTTGGTCTTGATTCTGATCACTCGGTCAAGTTCAGGGCTATCCATCTTGCAGTTTTCTACAAACAGTGTTTTATAGCCACCGGAGATTTCACTTCCAACTACAACGCCGCCATGGCCATTCTTCATATAGCAATTGCGAACGATGATGTTTTCGCTAGGAATATTTCTGGTAAGTCCATCTCTGTTTCTGCCACTCTTGATGGCGATGCAATCGTCGCCGGTGTCAAAATAGCAATTTTCAATAAGTACATCCTTACAAGACTCAGGATCACATCCGTCACCGTTAGGACCATCATTTTGCACATGTACGCCTCTTACTGTCACATTCTGGCAGAGAAGAGGATGCATCACCCAGAATGCAGAGCGAAGCATAGTCACATCTTCAATAAGCACATTCTTACACTGCACCGGATTGACGAGTTGTGGACGCATGCCCCAGTTTGAGCCAAGCCTGCGTTCAAAAAGATCAACTCCCTGTTCATTCCATTCCTGAAGAATAACTCTTCCTGTGCGCTGTGACTCGATGCCCGGTTTCCAACCCCACTTCTCATTGCCTACCATTGCCCACCAGTTTTCGCGGCTTGCTCCGCCATCGATAGTGCCTTTTCCGGTAATGGCAATATTCTCTTGTTGGAAAGCATAAATCATAGGTGACCAATTCCAGCATTCCATGCCTTCCCATGAAGTCTGTACAAGGGGATAATACTGGTGTGTATCATCGGTGAAGAGCAGGGTAGCACCTTCCTCGAGATGAAGATTCACATTGCTAAGAAGTTTGACCGGACCGGTAAGCCATGTTCCTGCTGGCACGATTACTCGTCCTCCACCTTCTGCACTACACTTTGCAATGGTAGAATTAATAATATTGGTGTAAAGCACGTTGCCATGTTTGTCTTTCAAGACATTTTTGGCATTCTTTTTCTTTCCTTTTGTAGAACTTTCAAACTGGATGACGTAGTCCTTGTCTCTGAAAGTAGGAGCCTTAATTCTTGCTTCTACTTGAGGATAGACGTCACTCCATGCTTTCTGCGCTCTTTCCACAATCCCTTCCGCCATTGAAGAGCCAACGCCAATGAGCATGGCAGTAAGAGAAATCAAAAATTTTTTCATTGTTGTTAGAGTTTGTCGTATTCGTTTTCTTCCGGCAAGTCGAGTCTTTCTGCATTTGGATTGAATTCCTTGCCGTTCATGATCACATTTTTAAATTTCACTTCCGGATAAGCAACAACAGTAATTGAAGGATCTTTTGCTTCAACCTTCACATTTTCGAGAAGAATGTTTGAAACCTGATCGTCCGGATTCCCTTGGATATGGCAGAGTGTATTGCAGTTGACATCTACATTCGTGATCTTAATATCACGAACTATACCATACGGCTTCTCGTTGCTTCCTTCAAGTGTGAAGAATTGCTTCCAAGGCTTCATGTCCATTACAGTGCCGCAAGTGCCTGTGATATTGTCAATGACTACATTTTCATAGATCTGATATGTGTCCGGACGCATCTTCAAGCGAAGAATTGCAGCATTAATATCAACCTTGCAGTTTCTTACAGTCACATTTTTAGCGTGTATGCATTCGCTTCCAAGTGTAAGCACACCGTGTAGATTTCTGCCAAATTCGCAGTTCTCTACGAGAATGTCTTCACAAATGCCGTTGTCCATGGTGCGATTTGCATATACTCCCTTGCCACCCTTGAGGCAAACGCCGTCATCGTCGCAGTTAAGATAGCAGTTGCGCACCACTACTCTACGGCATGCATCAAGGTCCAGTGCATCACTGCTTGGAGCTCTCACTTCTCCACGTGGAGCGGTGATGCGGCAGTTTTCAATCAGTACATCGTCACACATATAGAGGTGAGTGGTCCAAAATGGAGAATTCTGAAGGTTGACTCCCGAAATTTTCAGATCATTGCATCCC
This sequence comes from uncultured Porphyromonadaceae bacterium, assembly GCA_947176285.1. Taxonomy (GTDB): domain Bacteria; phylum Bacteroidota; class Bacteroidia; order Bacteroidales; family Muribaculaceae; genus Lepagella. The sequence goes on along the minus strand of CAMWQF010000005.1, from coordinate 8,297 downwards.
CAGAGGAAAACGAGTCTTGGTCGGTGAGCCTCCAGGTTAGTCCACTTCCTCTTTGCTGCAACGGCACGATCGCGATTGTTCCAAAAATCCATCCAGTAATTATATCCGTTGCCATCGATAGTGCCTTCACCAGTGATTTCAAATCCTTTCACGAAATATGCGTTAATGAGGGCTGCATAATAGTAAATGCTTTTGCCCTCCATACGGGAAGGGATAAGAGGGAAGTTCTCAATGTCGTCACTACCTTTGATTTTGGCTCCTTTCTCAAGATGAAGGCGAGTGCCCGGCTTGAAGAAGAGGGCTCCGGTAAGGTACGTGCCGGCGGGGAATATGATTTGTCCCCCTCCATTTGCTTCAGCAATGTCAATGATATTTTGAATTGCCTCTGTCTGGAGCTTTGTGCTGTCGTTGGAATATACCGCAAGGTCTGTGACAACATATTTCATCTCGCGGGCATTTTCCTGCGGAATCACGTAGGGAGCAAGTCCCGGAACTCTTTTTGCAAGAGAGTCGGCTGCAAGGCGAGCAAGCACTGTGGCTCCATATATATTAAGGTGTGTATTGTCAATTTTTCCCTTCGGACAGAATTTATACTTGCCTTCCGGAATCCACATGTAGAGAGCCTTAGACTTTTCAGTGCCAAGATACTGCACAAGATTGTGAGTTGAGGCATTGAAGTCGATGAATGTAACTTTCTGCTTATTTGCCACATTGCGGGGGCTGATCAGATAGTCACCGTGAGTGTCAACCAATGTCTTGCCTTCTGCCTTAGGATCTACATTAGTAGGCCCGGCTTCATGGTCGCTGACATCCTTAGTGTTGTCTACCGCTTCTGATGGAAAATTTCTGCGGACGATGGAATTCATCAAGATGGGGGTTGCTCCTTTTTTCTTGACGTCTTTCACCATCTTTGTAAGGTTGGCATCGAAAGTAGATCCTGGAGCGGTATATCTGTCAGGACTCTTGATTTTTTCATCGTTGTGTCCGAACTGAATGATCACATAGTCTCCTTTTTTCACACCTTCCATCATCTTATCCCAGCGTCCGCTGTCAATAAAACTTTTGGAACTTTTGCCATTCACTGCATGATTGCTTACTTTCACAGGACCCTGCAGCATCAAAGGCAGCATCTGACCCCAGCCGCGCTCTTGCTTTTCATCATCAATAGGCTTATTTGCCATTGTGGAGTCGCCGGCCATCCATATGGTGATGGTGTCGGTCTGTTCTTGTGCAAGAGCTCGCGTTGGCAGCAACGCTGCCAGCGCGAGTAATAATATTGATATTTTCTTCATGTTAAAATTCAATGTGCAAATTTTTATGCCACCTCAATTTTCTTGTAGCGGGGCACAAGAAGTTTCATAATGCACCATCCTACAAGATAAGCTACGCCGCAAACGCAGAATACGATGAAGTATCCGGCTGGCTTGCCGGTGAAACTGAATAAAGACATCTGTGTTTCTGCAGAATAGTCGAATAGGATTCCAGAAAAGAAATTAATGAGGAATGATCCGCATCCGCCTGCCATACCGCCGATACCAATGATAGTGGCAATTGTGCTCTTTGGGAACATGTCGCCTACTACAGAATAGATGTTGGCACTCCATGATTGGTGTGCGGCTCCAGCTATACCTATGATAATGATAGGAAGCCATTCAGATACCGATGCCAAAGGCTGAGCAAGAAGTGCAAGCAATGGGAAGAGAGCGAAGATAAACATTGCTCTCATTCGGGCAGCATATGGATTGACTGTAATTCCTTTCTTTGCGGCATTATCGATGAAGATCGATGGGAGTTTACCACCATAAATTGAGAGCATCGTGATAAGATAAAGCACAAAGATCATAAGCATGCCTTCGCCTGAAGACGTGGAGAGTTTGAATACGTCGGTGATATAAGCCGGAGTCCAGAAAAGGAAGAACCACCATACGCCGTCGGTGAGGAACTTACCAAAGAAGACAGCCCATGTCTGAGGATATTTGAAGCACTGCCAGAATGGGATTGTTGCAGTTTCGCTATCCTCAATTTCTGCTTTTTCGCGTGCTGATTCATCTGGATCAGTATTGTCTTGCTCTATGTAAGCGAGCTCTGCCTCATTCACACGTGGATTCTGAGCCGGTTCCTTATAAAGGAACACCCAAAAACCCATCCAAATAAAGCCAAGGGCGCCGATGACTACGAATGCCATCTCCCAACCGTTGCCCCAGCCAATGCTCTGGAAGAATCTTGCAAGAGGGCCGATAGTGAAAGGTGCAATCAAGGCACCAACAGCAGAACCTGCGTTGAAGATAGAAGTAGCATAAGCGCGGTCACGTTTCGGAAAGTATTCTGCGGTCACCTTGATAGCTGCAGGGAAGTTGCCGGCTTCACCAAGAGCAAGAACCGTACGAGCAGCGAGGAAGAACCATACAGACACTGTAGCAATCAGCACTGCAATGTCGCCGGATGCTTCCACAAGGGCATGTGCATTTTCCATGTCAAGCCCCTTGAAAACATTCAGATAGCCTTCAGTTCCTATTCCGCAAAGCGCATGCGCACATGCACCTGCCGACCATACGCCGATAGCCCAGAGATAACCTTTCTTTGTTCCCATCCAGTCGATGAATCGACCTGCGATAAGGTTAGCAATAGCATATACGATAGAGAATACGGCAGTGATAAGGCCGTAATTAGCATCGGTCCAGTGGAATTCGGGAGAGATAAATTCCTTCCAAGTCAGGGAAAGCACCTGACGGTCCATGTAATTGACCGTCGTGGCAAGGAAGAGCAGCAAGCAGATGGTCCAACGGAAATTGGTCATCTTTTGGTTGGCTGCTGCCAATGGAGTTGTATTTGCCATAATTAGAATTTGAAGTAGTTTTTAGCGTTATTATAGCAAATGTCTTCGATCATCTGGTTGACGCGTTTCTCTTCATAACCGGTGTAGGGGAGTTCTCCATTTTCGATGTCATTGCCTACGAGGTTGCAGAGTGTGCGGCGGAAATATTCATGCCTTGGATAAGATAGGAAAGAACGGCTGTCGGTAAGCATACCTACGAAGCGGCTGAGCAATCCAAGGAGTGACAGAGCATTCATCTGCTTCTGCATGCCATCTTTCTGATCAAGGAACCACCATCCGGAACCAAGTTGGATCTTTCCTGCCACACTGCCATCCTGGAAGTTGCCAAGCATCGTGGCCATCACTTCGTTGGCACATGGGTTAAGATTGTATATGATTGTTTTTGCAAGTTTGCCGTTGCTGTTCAGTTTATCGAGATATTTAGCACATTTCTTGGCTGTGTTAAATTCTCCGATTGAGTCAAAGCCGGTGTCAGGGCCAAGCAGTTTAAACATCTTAGAGTTATTGTCGCGGATAGCACCGTAGTGGAACTGCTGAGTCCAGCCGCTTTCATAGTCCATTTCGGCAAATACAATCATCATTGCGCTCTTGAACTTGTCGATTTCTTCTTGAGAAAGTTCTCCGCCATTCATCACCTTGGCAAAAATTGCGTCGATTTCAGGCTGTGTGTATTCTTCTGCATAGAATTCCTCAATACCATGGTCGGAAAGGCGGCAACCCATTTCTTCAAAGAAGTCATGGCGCTTCTGGAGAGCATCTACAAGATCATTGAAGGTGCGGATTTCCATGCCTGCTGATTCACCGAGTTTTGCGATATACTCGCGATATTCTGCTGGTTTGTCTACAGCCATGGCTTTGTCAGGACGCCAAGTAGGAAGCATCTTGATTTCAAAACCGGAATCTTTCACTTGTTTGTGGTATTCCAGAGAGTCTGCGGGATCATCGGTGGTGCACACTGTCTCTACATTGTAGCGGCGCATAAGTCCGCGTGCAGTCATGTTCGGATCATTGCGGAGTTTGTCGTTGCACTCATCGAAAATTTCTTTTGCTGTCTCAGGATTGAGAAGTTTGTCAATGCCAAATGCAGTCTTGAGCTCAAGGTGAGTCCAATGGTAGAGAGGATTGCGGAAAGTATATGGCACTGTCTCAGCCCATTTCTGGAATTTCTCCCAGTCTGTTGTGTCTTTTCCTGTGCAGAAACGTTCTTCTACACCGTTGCTGCGCATAGCACGCCATTTATAGTGGTCGCCACCAAGCCAAAGCTCAGTGATCGAAGAGAATTTGTGGTCGTCAGCCACCATCTTTGGAATCAGATGGCAGTGATAGTCGATGATAGGCATTTTAGCCGCATGCTCGTGATAGAGCTTCTGTGCAGTTTCGGTCTGCAACAGAAAATTTTCGTCCATGAATGGTTTCATAAAATGATAGATTATGAATGTTGAATGATAAATTAGTCAAAGTTCAAAAGCATAAAACTATGCATTACTCATCTTTTAAAGAGTTACGCCGTTTTTGAAGATGGCGATTTCGTGTATGCCGGCTTTTTCTGAGTGCACTTTCTTGCCGCTTGCCACTTCAAGCACAAAATCAGCAAAATCTTTAGCCACTGTCTTCATGTCAGCATCCTCCACAAGCACTCCGGCATTGAAGTCTATCCAATCCGGTTTTCTGCGTGCGAGATTACTGTTGGTTGATACTTTAGCCGTTGGCACGAAGGTTCCGAAAGGCGTTCCTCGTCCTGTAGTGAATAGCACAATCTGGCATCCTGCTGCAGCGAGGGCTGTCGAAGCCACAAGATCATTGCCTGGTGCCGACAGAAGATTCAGTCCATGATTGTGTATTCTCTCTCCATATGCAAGAACACCCTTTACCTCGCTTTTCCCACTCTTTTGAGTGCAACCAAGTGCTTTTTCCTCAAGAGTTGAGATGCCACCTGCCTTGTTGCCGGGAGATGGGTTTTCACCTACCGGTTCGCCGTGGCTAAGGAAATATTCCTTGAAGTCGTTGATAAGGGTGACTGTCTGATCGAGGAGTTGGTCGTTTGCGCAACGCTGCATTAAGATAGTCTCAGCACCAAACATTTCCGGCACCTCTGTAAGAACGGTCGTTCCCCCTTGGCAATCGCAAAGGAAATCTGAAAACTCTCCAAGAAGTGGATTGGCTGTGATTCCGGAAAATCCGTCGCTGCCGCCACATTTGAGTCCTATTTTAAGTTTGGAAGCCGGGAGAGTGATACGCTTATCCTGCTTTGCCTTTTCATAAAGTTCGCGAAGAATATTGACTCCATATTCTACTTCGTCACCTTCCACTTCTTGGCAAACCATGAATTTCACACGATCTTTGTTATAATCACCGCAGAATTTTTCAAATACAGCGGGTTGATTGTTCTCGCAACCAAGGCCTACCACAAGTATGCCGCCGGCATTGGGGTGAAGCACCATGTCGCGCAATATCTTTTTTGTATTCTCGTGGTCATCCCCGAGCTGTGAGCATCCGTAGTTATGAGGGAATGAGAAGATCCCATCTACTCCTTCTGCTCCGGTCTCAGCATTAAGTCGCTCTACAATTTGCTTTGCAATGCCATTGACGCATCCTACTGTAGGAATCACCCATATTTCATTTCTGACACCTGCCTGTCCATCCGGACGGAGATATCCTTCAAAAGTGCGTTCTCCTCCTTCGCAATGGCATTTTTCCACCGGCTTGCGTTTCACATCTGAATAGTCAAGCTGTCCTGCAAGATTGGTCTTGATGTCATGATCATCAAGGAATGAACCTAAGGAGATATCATGCTTGGCATGACCAATCGGGAAACCATACTTTATGATGTTTTCCCCTTCCTTTATGTCTTTAAGAGCAAATTTATGACCTGCCGGAATGTCTGATTGGAGAGTGAATGTCACCCCGTCGATATTTACCTCATTACCCTTCTGCAATGCGGATATTGCAACAGCCACATTGTCGGAAGGGTTGATTTTGATATAGTCTTTCATTAATAATGTATAAAAAAACATTACCCGGTCGGCAAATTTCCGGCCGGGTATGAATGGTTCATATTATAAAATGCTCTCTACAGTGGCGAGCATGCCTTTATTTTGGATACTGTCAAGATACTCAACGACGAGATCGGTCAGACCCGGTATCTCATTGAGATTCCCGTGTTCTTTCCAGATGAGTTCATCAGCCGCAAGCACACCTTCTGCTACTTTGCGTGTATCTCCGGTAGCCCAAAGTTCTGTCAGGAGATCCATGATCTTCTGGTCGTCTTTTGGCTGGATGGGTGCGCCGTCTTCACGCTTGCCACCTTTATAATAAGTGATGATGGCTGCCAGACCAAGAACAAGACCCTTGGGAAGTTCTCCCTTACGTTCGAGATAAGTCTTTACGCCTGGAAGGTCTCGCGTTTGGTATTTCGGGAATGAGTTGAGCATGATGGAAGTCACCTGATGGTCGACAAACGGATTGTTGAATCTTTCAAGCACACTTTCTCCATAAGCCTGGAGTTCATCCATAGGAAGATTGAGAGTCTGCATGAGTTCGTCAAACTGAACCTTGTGGATGTATTTGCCGATTACAGGATGGTTGCAAGCGTCGCGCACGATGTCGACTCCGCTCAGATAACTGACAGGGGAGAGCACTGTATGCGGGCCATTGAGCAGCGTCACCTTGCGCTCGTGGTATGGAGCTTCTGAATCAGTAATGATAACATTAAGGCCTGCCTTTTCTGCCGGGAATTCGGCACGGAGTTCCTCAATGCTCATGTTTTCCGGTCGTTCAATCACCCATACGTGGAATGCTTCTCCTTGCACCACTACATTGTCTTTGTATCCAATTTTCTCTTGGATATTGCCGATTTCCTTGCGAGGGAAGCCGGGAACGATTCGATCTACAAGAGTGGCGCATACATAATTGTAGGTGTTAAACCAGTTCTTGAACCCTTCATAGTCTTCGCCGAGTTGGTCTTTCCAGAGGTCGATATAGTCGTTGATGAACTTCTTTAAGTGGTGACCGTTCTCGAAAATCAACTCACATGGCATGATGATAAGTCCTTTCTTTGGATCGCCATTGAATGCTTTATAGCGGGTATAGAGTATCTGGGTGAGTTTTGCAGGATAGGAAGCTGGAGGTGCGTCATTGAGTTTGCACTCCGGATCGAACGCGATGCCGGCTTCGGTAGTGTTAGAGATCACGAAACGAATTTCCGGTTGAACTGCTAATCCAAGCACTGCATCATGTTGTCCCCATTGGTTGAGGCCGCGGCTAATGACGTCGACTCTCTTGAAAGAGTTGACAATTTCTCCATTAAGACGGCCCTGGAGATTGACGGTATACATGTAGTCTTGCGCAGAAAGAAGTTTCATGGCAAAATCGTCGGGTGTGCCCTGAAGGATTACCACTGAAGAGTTGAAATCAGTAGATTCATTCATGTTCTTTACGATCCAGTCTACGAATGCACGGAGGAAGTTGCCTTCTCCAAACTGGATGATTCTCTCGGGGGCTGTAGCTTTAGGAGCTGTTAGTTTGTTAAGAACTTTCATGTGTTTAGATTGATTCTTAGATAGGTTGTTTTCTTATTGAATGCAAAAGTAACATTTTTTTTGCGTTTGTGCAAATATTATGTCTGATAATTTGATAATTTGACTCAACTTTCTTTAACTAAACTATATCGATCTTAGATATCGAAAATGAGCAGGGTGGCAATTCTATGGGAAACTTTAATCTGTCTGATTAATCGCGTGAGCGAATTGCCGAATAAAGTTTTGGAATTTCAATTGAGAGATAATTCACAATTACCAAAGACAAATATCCCAAAGCACTTCCGATGGCAGCCCCGCATAAGAGATCTGTAGGATAGTGGACCCCGACATATAGTCTTGAAATGCTGACGATAATGGCCCAGGCGAAAATGAAGATGGTAAATTTTCTTGATTTCATCACACACGAGAGGAGAGTGGCTAGGGCAAACGTGTTGGCGGCATGACATGATGGCCAGCTATATCCGCCCGGGTGTATGTTCTTTACAAGGGTAATGTATGAAAATATTGGGTTGTCCGGGTTGCATGGCCGAAGGCGTCCTACGTAAGGACGGATCAGGCTTGCACATATCTGGTCGGCCAGAGTTATTGCGAGCGCTACTGCTATCAAGGTCAAGATCGCTGTCTTGGTGCTTCTGCGTTTGAAGAGAAGTTCGATCAAAAACAAGTAAAAAGGAATCCATATCCATTTGCTTGTGATCAGTGCCATAGTCTCATCTAAAAATGAGGTATGATATCCATTGAAGAATAAAAGGATTTGTTGGTCAAGGTCAGAAATAATCTCCATCATAACTATTTATTAATGTGTTGCGCAAAGTTAGTTGTTTTTTATGGTAATTTCAAATTTATTATGGAACTGTCTCTTATAGACATGTCCGAGCCCACGAGACGCTCGTGAATCTCGTATGCCGTCTTCTGCTTGAAAA